>CAZLZJ010000041.1:0-1601 GCA_964563975.1 uncultured Prolixibacteraceae bacterium | reverse complement strand
AATATTAATTCAAGGCTTCCAGGGCCTCCCGGTAGTCAGGTTCATCAACAATTTCAGGAACCTGTTGCGTATAGGTTACTTTGCCATTTTCATCAAGTATTATAACTACCCTGGAATGAAGCCCTGCAAGAGGTCCGTCAGCAATCTCCAATCCGTAGTTTTTACCAAATTCGCCTGTTGAAAAGTCAGATAAGGTTAAAACATTGTTTATACCTTCCGCCCCGCAAAATCTGGCCTGGGCAAAAGGGAGGTCTCTTGATATACAAAGGACTTTTGTGTTTTTTAATTCGGCAGCAGCTTTATTGAATTGTCTTACGGATGCTGCACATGTTGATGTGTCAAGACTGGGAAAAATATTCAGGAGCAGCCTCGTCCCTTTAAAGTCATTTAAAGTAACCCGCGAAAGGTCATTTTTCACCAATGTAAAATCTTTTGCCTGTTCTCCTTTACGGGGAAGCTCTCCCACAGTGTTTACAGGAGTTCCGTTTAATGTAATTTTTGCCATGATTATCTATTTTTAAATTATATAATGTAAACATACGGCAAACATAAAAGTTTTGATTTTTGTAACTTTTCAGATATAAATAATTTCCGGATGTTTTTGCAGTTCAACTTTTTATTTTAACAAATGTGGTTTATGGGAAATTTTATTTAGATTGCACTGTTGATTAAAAATTGGTAAATATGACAAATGAAAAGATTGACTTAAAGAGAGAGCAACAAAATACCATAAACACTCCACGATATAATTACACTTTTTCTGCAAGGCTGTTTTTTTCGATCATGGATTTTATGGCAGGCTCAAAAAACACACTTCCAAAGGCTAAATTGCTGGAAATATTGGCCGGTATTCCTTACCGGGCATGGGAGATGAGGAACTATATGAAACAAACGCGGCAATATAAGGAGTTGGTTAAGGTTGAAAAATACCGGGAGCTGATTGAGTGGTCGCGCGAAGCACAGGATAATGAGTATTTGCACCTCTTGGTAATTGAACAAAAAATGGTTGAGGATGGCATTAAGGACAGATGGTACCTTATACCATTTATTAACTTTTTCATTGTGTTGTTTTATATCATTTTTGCCAAAATAATTACATGGTTCAATCCTAAAAGAGCATTTATGTTTAATGCAGAATTTGAAAATCATGCTGAACTTGTTTATGCCAATATGGTAAAGGATAATCCTGAGTGGGAAAATCAAAAAGTTTCTAATGAATTTGTTAAAAGTTATGCCGATGTTGAAACATGGGCTGATATATTCAGACGCATCGGGCTGGATGAGCGTGATCATATGAATCAAAGTTTTATCCGGGCGGGCGAATTGAAGTATGTCCACAGGTATGAAGGGATGCCATATGATGTTATTGGCTGAGTCTGTTTTTTAAATGGTTGTCCGGGTATTTATCTTTTAATATTTCCTGTACTTTTATAAGAATTATAAATGAAATGAGCATCCCGATTAAAACCGGAACCTGAGAGAATTATTAAAACAGATGTGAGTTCCCCCGATTAAACCCTGAACTCAAGAGGATGATTAAAGCATATGCGGGCAGGCTATATGATACCATTGAAAATATTAATTTTAAACAGATGAAACCT
>CAZLZJ010000040.1:0-20850 GCA_964563975.1 uncultured Prolixibacteraceae bacterium | reverse complement strand
AATTTGATTGATTCTAAATTAGCGATAAAAACATTATTAACTGATCATTAAAATTATTAATTATTATTTTTGGCTTTTCTTAAAAATTTAATTCTTTCTGAATTTATAAAGCTACAAAAATGCTTAAAAAACTAAGTTTATTTTTACGAAAAAGATTACTTCTCATACTTTTTGCAGGTTTTGTGCTGGGACTTCTTTTTGCTGTTTATTTTAACAAATTGATGGATTATACCTCAACAAATGAATCATGTGCTATCTGCCATGTACATCCCCATGTTTTCGATTCCTGGAAATTATCAATGCACTACGATACACAATCAGGAGTTATAACAGATTGTGTTGAGTGTCACCTTCCCCCAAAAGGAAAGGGGTTTCTGAAAGAGAAAATAGCTGTAGGTATCAAAGATATTTACGGATACATATTTAAAGACAGCGCAGATTATAATTGGGAGTTGAAATCAACACTCGAATATGCTGAAAAACATGTTTTTCAGGAATCATGTGTTCACTGTCACGTAAATCTGTTTCCGCTGACTCTCACTAAAGATGGCCAGGAGGCTCACCTTTACTATACACAAAATGAAGATGATCTCAAATGCATAAACTGCCATCTGAATGCAGGTCATTATGATCCGAATTTCCTGCATGCGGTTAATGTTGAATTTGGCAGCACGGGAGTAGCAGAAAAAGATCTCTTTACTGAAGCTGCAGTAGTAAATTCGCACGAAGATTTTACGGAAACTATTCCCAATACAAGCGTTTCATTCAGTATGAAAGCAATTCCCGGTGGCTCTTTTAAGATCGGAAGCCCAAAAGAGGAACAGATGAACAAACAAGATGAACAACCCCAAAAAGAGATTAATATTAGTCCCTTTTTTATGGCAGAAATTGAAGTAACCTGGGATGAATACCTTGCTTTCTATAGTGCCACAGCAGCTGAAGGACGTTCGACCGACACTGAGGGCACCAGAGTAGAAACCGACGTTGATGCAATAACAGGGCCTACACCTCCTTATGGACAACCTGATCAAAATTGGGGATTAGGTGACAGACCTGCCATCACTATGACATTCCATGCTGCAGAAATATATTGTAAATGGCTTTCCCAGGTAACCGGAAAAACTTATCGTCTGCCAACAGAAGCAGAATGGGAGTATGCTGCGCGCGGCGGAACAGAAACACCCTATTTCTTTGAAGGAAATCCAAAAGATTTTACAGAGAAAAAATTTCTCGGGAAATTATTTGGAAAAACGAGCGATCTGATTAATAAATATGTTATCTATGCAGGTAACAGCCATGCAAAAACCGAAACACCCGATATGGTCGAACCCAATCCATACGGATTAAAAAATATGATCGGCAATGCTGCTGAATATTGTTCCGACTGGTATGCTGAAGATGCCTACCAAAGTCTCGATGATGGCACAACTGATCCCAAAGGCCCTGCTTCAGGGGATGAGCGTGTTATCAGGGGAGGATCATTCAGAAGCCAGGCCGGTGATGTAAGATCAGCCTCAAGAGATTATACAAAAACAGATGACTGGTTAAAAACTGACCCGCAAATGCCAAAAAGTGAATGGTGGCTCTCAGACTGCAATTTCATCAGTTTCAGAGTTGTTTGTGAATTTGATCAAAAAACCGGAAAAATTAATTAAATTTAACTTCAAAATTTATCTAAAACATTATATCATGAGCAACAATAATTTTTCACGTCGTAAATTTTTAACCGGAGCTGCTACTGTAGGCGCTGCCGGAGCTATGGGACTTAGTACATTTTCAGCATGTTCAAAAGGCGGTGATGATTCCAGGTTATCAGGCAAATATGACTGGACACCCAGAGAATTAAACCTCCCTCCCTTATTACCCTCGGCACCTGATGGAAAAGAGTTAAAAGCCGGTGTTATCGGATGTGGAGGCCGGGGATCAGGTGCAGCCCTGAACTTCCTGGATGCAGGTCCAAATCTCACTATTACAGCATTGGGAGATGTTTTTCAGGATAGAATCGATAACCTGAAAAATAAACTTAAAGAGCAAAAAGGGATAGATATTCCTCAGGAAAAGTGTTTTATAGGCTTTGATGCTTTTGAAAAAGTAATTGATACTGATGTAGATATAGTTATTTTAGCTACCTCGCCAAAATTCAGGGCTCAACATTTTGAAGCTGCTGTAAAAGCCCGTAAACATGTTTTTATGGAAAAACCCGTAGCCGTAGACCCGACAGGTATACGACAGGTTATTGCAGCTGCTAAAATGGCTGATGCTCAAGGATTAAAGATTGTTACAGGCACACAAAGAAGACATGAACACAGCTATATTAACCTTCTCAAAGAGATCAATAATAATGCAATAGGAAATATTGTTTCAGCCAATGTATACTGGAATGGCGGCAAACTATGGCACCGGGATAATAATCCTGACTGGAGTGAAATGGAATGGATGATACGCGACTGGGTAAACTGGTGTTGGCTTTCAGGTGATCATATAGTTGAACAACATATCCATAACCTTGACGTAGCTACATGGTATATGGGGACTCATCCTGTAAAAGCTCTCGGATTTGGCTCAAGACAAAGAAGAGTAACAGGCGATCAGTACGATAACTTTAGTATCGACTACCTTTATGAAGATGGTCGCCATATGCACAGCACCTGCCGGCAGATTAACGGATGTGCAAACGGCGTATACGAAGTTTTTAACGGAACAAAAGCTATTGCAACAACAACCGGGCACAAACCACAAATCATTGACTCATCGGGTAACCAGCTGTTTGTTGCAGAAGCTTCTGAAATAAGCCCTTTCCTTCAGGAGCATATCGACTTGGTAACCTGCATCCGTAAAGATATCCCCGTCAATGAAGCTGAACAAACAGCTATTTCAAATTTAGTTGCTATCATGGGAAGGGTTTCTGCCTATACAGGTAAAGAGGTATCATACGAAGAGATGATGAATTCGGATATGAAACTGGGACCTGAAAAATATATAATGGGTAATATCGGTTATATCGAAAAAGCCACTATACCGGTTCCCGGAACACTTGAGCAATCTTAAAATATGCTCCGGTAAAAACCAAAAATCAATCAACTTGGTAAAAAGCTGTTCGCAATTTTGTGAACGGCTTTTTTAATATAAGTCGGTAAAACCAAAAATATGATGCCTTGCTATGCAAAAATCATGATAAACATATACTTTTGTAATTCTTGTTTTTATATTGACAATTATGAAATATAAATAATTGCAATCAGCAGCAACATATAATAATTTACACATGAAGAGAGAGAAAGTAAAAGAGATTTTGAAAAATGGCCTACCCGGAAAAAAGGCATTGGTAAAGGGCTGGGTCAGAACAAAAAGAGCCAGTAAAAACGTTTCATTCATCAATATTAATGACGGTTCTGTCATTTTCAGCCTTCAAGTAGTAGCCGATACTGAAAAATTTGGAGAAAATTTTTTAAAAATGATTAACACCGGTACTGCCTTAGCAGTAGAAGGCACCTTAGCCGCATCCAAAGGCAGCGGGCAAAGCCTGGAACTTAATGCCGATAAAATTGAGTTGCTCGGCCTGGCAGATCCTGATAAATTCCCTATTCAACCAAAAAAACATACACTTGAATTTTTACGTGAAAATGCTCATCTCAGATTTCGTACCAATACTTTTGGTGCCATATTCAGAATTCGCCATGCAATGGCTTTTGCCATTCATAAATACTTCAATGAAAAAGGGTTCTACTACCTGCATACCCCGGTAATAACAGCAAGCGATGCAGAAGGAGCAGGGCAAATGTTTAGAGTAACGGTTCTTGATCCTGTAAATCCACCTCTCTTGGATAATGGCCGGGCAGACTTCAGTAAAGACTTTTTTGGCAAAGCTGCCAATCTAACTGTTTCAGGCCAACTCGAAGGAGAGCTTGGTGCATTAGCATTAGGTGAAATATATACTTTCGGGCCAACATTCAGAGCAGAAAATTCAAATACGACAAGACATCTGGCCGAATTTTGGATGATTGAACCGGAAATGGCATTCTACGACCTCAATGATAATATGGATCTTGCCGAAGAGTTCCTTAAATATTTAATTGCATATGCTCTTGAAAATTGCAAGGATGATTTAAAATTTCTGGCCGACAGACTTGCCAATGAAGAAAAAGACAAACCAAAAAATCAAAGATCTATGGATCTTAATGAAAAACTGGAGTTTGTGCTAAACAGTAAATTTATAAGAATAACATACACGGAAGCAATAGAAATATTGAAAAGTTCTAAACAATACAAAAAAAATAAATTTCAGTTCCCGGTTGAATGGGGAATTGACCTTCAAAGTGAACATGAAAGATACTTAGTTGAAAAACATTTTAAATGCCCTGTCATTTTAACAGATTATCCAAAAGAGATAAAAGCCTTTTATATGAAACAAAATGACGACAATAAAACAGTTAAAGCGATGGATGTATTATTTCCTCAAATTGGGGAAATAATAGGCGGTTCACAACGGGAAGAAGACCTTGAGAGACTAAAATCCCGAATGAAAGAGATGGATATCCCTACCGAAGAGATGTGGTGGTATCTGGATACACGCAGGTTCGGAAGTGTTGTACACAGCGGATTCGGGCTCGGATTTGAAAGATTTATGCAATTTATTACAGGAATGGGGAATATTCGTGATGTTATTGCTTTTCCAAGAACACCTAAAAATGTAGAATTTTAAACCTCCGGATTTTATTTACTTTGAAAAAATAGTAAATTTACATTTTAGTTATAGAGAGATGGAACAGAAACTTGCATTACAGCAAAAATTATTACAAAAACTTTCACCTCAGCAAATACAGGTGATTAAGCTTTTGGAAATACCTGCTATCCAGCTCGAACAAAGAATAAAAAAAGAAGTTGAGGAAAATCCCGTACTTGAAATTGAGTGGGATGGTTCATCAGCAAAAGAGGAGCATGACAATAATGATCAGGATCATCACGACGACGCAGATAATGATGAGTTTTCAATTGATGATTATATACCTGACGATGATGATATACCATCATACAAAACTGCAACTAACAACTACTCTAAAAATGACACCTTTACAGAAATACCATTTTCTGTAGGCACAACTTTTCATGAATATCTGAAAGATCAACTTGGCATGATCAATATTGATGAAGAAGATAGAAAACTGGCCGATTATTTAATCGGCAATATTGATGATGATGGATATTTACGGCGTGATCTGCACTCAATAAGCGATGACCTGGCTTTCAATCTAAATCTGGAAGTAAAAAAAGAAAAACTTGAAAATCTCCTTAAAATTATTCAGGATTTTGATCCCCCGGGTGTAGGTGCCCGCAATCTTAAAGAGTGTCTGCTTCTGCAACTGAAAAGAAAAAAAGGAAATAACAAAAACCTGGCAACAACTATAGTTAAATCTTCATTCGATGAATTTACAAAAAAGCATTACGATAAAATAAAAAAGAAACTTGAACTTACAGACAAAGAGCTAAAAGAGGGCATTGATGAAGTGTTAAAGTTAAATCCCAAGCCCGGTAATGCATACAGTAATCCATTAAATAAAATAAGCCAACATATTATTCCGGATTTTATTCTTGACAATATTGATGGTGAACTTAGCTTGTCGTTGAACCATCAAAATGTACCTGACCTGAAAATCAATGATACATATCTGGAGATGATGCATGCACTTGCCAGGCAACAAAAGAAAAAATCTAAAGATCAAAGAGAAGCCCTATTTTTTGTCAAACAAAAAATAGATTCAGCAAAATGGTTCATCGATGCCATTAACCAAAGGAACAATACTCTTTTGCTAACAATGTCGGAAATTATAAATTTTCAAAAAGAGTATTTTAAAGATGGCGATGAAACAAAATTACGCCCTATGATCCTTAAAGATATTTCAATAAAAACAGAACTCGATATATCAACAATATCAAGAGTTTCAAATAGCAAATATATCCAAACACATTTTGGTATTTTCCCGTTAAAATACTTCTTTTCAGAAGGGCTTCAAAAAGATGACGGGAAAGAAGTTTCTACAAGGGAAATTAAAAAAATCCTTCAGGAATGTATTGATAATGAAAATAAGCTAAAACCCCTTACAGATGAAAAATTAACATTGATACTTAAAGATAAATCATATAATATTGCACGCCGCACTGTAGCAAAATACAGAGAACAGCTTAATATACCTGTAGCCAGGCTTCGAAAACAGCTGTAACATAATTTTCCTTATCAACAAAGAACCTATTCAACAAATTTATATCCGACTCCTTTTAAAGTTTTTATATGCCAACTCCCAATCTTTTCTCTTAATTTCCTGATATGAACATCAATAGTTCGATCTCCCACAACAACATTCTCCCCCCAAACCGAAGAATAAATCTCTTCACGGGTAAAAACCTTAGAAGGTTTAGAAACAAGCAACGATAACAGCTCAAACTCTTTTCTCGGCAAAACCATCTCTTTGTCTCCTATACGTATCAGATAGCGCTCTTTATCAATTAAAAGATTACCTATATTCAATATCTCCTGAGATTCAGACTGTAAAGCAGCAGAGCTCTCAGCTGTACGTTTCAGTAAAGCTTTAACCCTGCTGATAAGAACTTTTGGTCTTATAGGTTTAGTTATATAATCATCCGCCCCGGCTTCAAACCCGGCAATTTGAGAATAATCCTCCCCTCTTGCTGTTAAAAAAGCTATCAGGGTAGAGCTTAAGGAGGGTATTTTCCTTATCTCTTCACAAGCAGAAATTCCATCCATCTCGGGCATCATTACATCAAGTAATATAAGATTGGGCAAATGCTTTTCAGCAAGAGTAATTGCATCTGCCCCATTATTGGCAGTATATACAATATATCCTTCTTTTTCAAGATTATAGCTAATAAACTCAAGAATATCGTATTCATCGTCAACAAGAAGAATCTTTAATTTTTTATCATTCATTTTTAAATTAAATTACAAATTGAATTACTGCAAAGTTATAGTTATATTTTGGCTTTTTCAAGTGTGAAGTTAAAAGTAGTTCCCCGGTCAACTGCGCTTTTTACATTAATCGACTGATTATGAGCCTCAATGATATGTTTTACTATTGACAGCCCCAAGCCTGTGCCTCCCTGATCACTGGATCTCGATTTATCAACACGGTAAAACCTTTCAAATATACGTGGAAGATGTCTCCTTTCAATGCCTATGCCATTATCGGCTACCTCAACCATAATATGCTCTTCAAGATCATAAAATGAGACATGAACATAACCTCCTTTACGGCCATACTTAATTCCATTAACAACCAAGTTAGTTAAAACTTCAAGTATCCGGTTTTTATCAGCCCTGATAATTACAGGCCTGGAAGGAATATTTTGTATCTCAAGTGATATTTCCCTTTCATCAGCCTGCCACAACTCCATCTCAAATACATCTTTTACAGTTTTAACTATATCAAAATTAGTCATTTTTAATTTCAATTCACCAGATTCCAACTTAGTTATTGACTCTAAATCTTCAACAATTGAAATCATCCTGTCAACACTTTTTTCTGTACGTTTTAAGTAAAGCATATTTATTTTCGGATCATATATTCCTCCCTCCAAAAGAGTAAGAATATAGCCTTGAATATTAAAAATTGGTGTTTTCAACTCATGAGAAACATTTCCAACAAACTCCTTCCTGTAACGCTCCATATCTTTTAACCTTTCAATCTCCTTCATCTGATTTTCTGCCCACTCCTCCACTTCAGATTTAACACTTATAAGCATATTGGTTGAATCAATTGATCTCTCTTCCAATTTTCTCCCGCTAACAGGCAGATCCTTTATAATTTTATATACCGGTCTGATTTTTTCAGAAATATATCTGTTTATCATATAAGACACATAATAAAATGAAACAAGCATAAAAAGAATTGAAAATATTAAAACAAAAATCCAATTTAGTGATAACCAGCAAGTTAAAATTAAAAAAATAAAAATAACCAATGTTAAGATTGCGGAAATATTTGCAGTTAATTGCCTTGAAGAATATGTTTTCATACGATTAAATATAATGATTTTTTGTATCTTGCCTGCATAAACAGACCTTCTATTTTAAAACCGTTCATATTATTTAAGTGTTTCAAAACTATAAAAAATAAAACTATAATTGATTAACAGTAATTTCATGTTTAGTTAATGATTTTTTAATATTTTAATGATCTATTAAAGCTTAATTCGCAATAAAATTTTTTGCCTGATAAATGGTTTATAAATGGAGAATTTTTATTTAATCATTGTCGTTATTCTCTTCGCGCTGGCTATATCCGATTTAATTGTAGGTGTAAGTAATGATGCAGTTAATTTTCTCAACTCTGCCTTCGGGTCAAATGCCGCCCCAAAGTGGCTAATATTTATTATGGCAGGAACCGGAATTTTAATCGGTTCTGTCTTTTCAAGCGGAATGATGGAGGTAGCAAGAAAGGGTATTTTTCATCCTGAAATGTTTGTCTTTTCCGAAATCATAGTTATTTTCCTTGCAGTAATGATAACCGATGTGATACTGCTCGATATGTTTAATACATTCAGCATGCCCACCTCAACTACTGTTTCAATTGTATTTGAACTCCTTGGTTCTGCCGTGACTGTATCACTGGTAAAAATATCCAGAACAGGAGCCGGGTTGGGAGAATTGTCAAAATATATCAATTCTGAAAAAGCTCTTGCAATAATATCCGGAATACTCTTATCAGTAATTATAGCTTTCACAATAGGAGCAATAGTACAATATATAACCCGGGTTATATTTACTTTTAACTACCGGGAAAATATGAAATACTTCGGATCTTTATTTGGCGGCTTTGCAATCACGGCTATTACATACTTCATTTTAATAAAAGGAATCAGCGATTCAGCATTTGCAGGATTAAAATTATCGGATGGAAACACCTTAAGTGAATGGGTAGCTAACAATACGGGAAAATTACTTTTATATAGTATTGCTTTCTGGATTATTTTAATCCAGTTACTCAAATGGATTTTCAACATCAAAGTACTGAAAATTACTGTATTAATAGGCACATTTGCACTTGCAATGGCTTTTGCGGGTAATGATCTTGTCAATTTCATTGGAGTTCCGATTGCAGGGTATAATTCATATAAAGCATGGATTGCAGCCGGTCCTGTACATCCGGGTGAATTTTCAATGGAGATGCTGGCAGGAAAAGTTGAAACACCTGTTATTATTTTACTGATAACAGGATTGATAATGATAGTAACCCTGATATTTTCAAAAAAAGCATTGTCGGTAGTAAACACTACGGTAGACCTTGCAAGACAAAATGAAGGTAATGAACGTTTTCAGTCAAGTATGGTTGCAAGAGCAATGGTAAGAGGTTTTTCACAAACTTATAATAAAATTAAAAATTCATTCCCTGACTATTTAACTGAAAAAATTCATAATAGATTTAAACCTGCATCTGCTGAATATATTAACCCCACGGAACCTGCAGCTTTTGACAAAATAAGAGCATCGGTTAATTTGCTGGTTGCCAGTGTGTTAATTGCATTCGGCACATCCTTGAAACTTCCTTTATCTACTACTTATGTAACATTTATGGTGGCAATGGGAACTTCCCTGGCTGACAGGGCATGGGATCGTGAAAGTGCTGTTTATCGTTTATCAGGTGTAATTGCAGTGATCGGAGGCTGGTTCCTCACGGCAATAATTGCTTTTATCGTTACTGCCCTTGTTGCATGGATCATCTCGGTAGGAGGAATATTTACAATATTTATTTTCTTATTTATTGCTCTCTTTTTAATTACCAGAACACATATTCTGTTTAAAAGGAGACAAGCCAAAAAATCTTTGGAAGATGAAGATGCCATCAGTGAAAAGGATGGGGTTGACAAAGTAATGGAAAAATTTAAAAAACAGGTGGCAAAATCATTAGTAATGGCCAGTGAAATTTATGAGCTGAGTATCAACAGTTTTCTTAATGAAGATCGCTCCAACATGAAAGAATCACTTGCACTTAAGGATAATCTCAATATAAGATCTAAAAAACATAAAAATAAGGTGTTAAGCACTATCTCAAAAATTCAGGAAGATATTGATGCAGGGCATTTCTATGTGCAGGTTGTAGACTACCAGAGAGAGATGGCCCACTCTTTGAATTTCCTTTCAGAACCACTTTATGAGCACATCAATAATAATCATAAACCATTTGTAGCTGAGCAGGTCAAAGAATTAATTCAACTCAGAAGATATATTGACGATTTCTTTAATTTTGCCCTTCAGCTTATTAAAGATAACAGATTTGAACAGATAAACGACCTTATAAAGCAGAGAGACGATATCCTGGTATATATGGAAAAAATGGAGATCGCCCAAATTAAAAGAATAAAAACTAACGAAGTAAATACAAGAAATTCAGTTTTATTCTTCAACACTATTACTGAAACTAAAAATATGTTGTTACATGCAATTAACCTCATAAAATCTCATCGTGATTTTATGTCTGTTACCATGAAAAAGAAGAGATAGACCATTTTTATGATAATCACCTGATAGTAGTTAAATTTCCCTAACTTCAACTTTGAGCCTGTTTCAGTATATTACTATATTTTCAATTCCAGATTCAAGAAAATCAAACTGCCACCTTTCATGTGAACAGCCTGAGGTTGCCAATCCTGATAATTTAAAGCAAATTTTATTTTTTTAACCGGACTGTATTGTATACCGGTTGTTAATGCTGTGCCATCATTTAAAAAATGCCACAGATTCAGTTCATCCTCAGGTATATTAGAACCAACTTTATCGAATCTTGCAAAAAGTTGATATTTAGTGTTTAAATTATATTTGCCAAAAAAAGAAACACCCCAAATGTCATGATTCTCTTTCAAACCATAATTTTGTTTTAAAATAAATTCGCCGGCGATATTCCATTTCAAACGAAAATCATATGATGAAAAAAGAAATATTGTAGATTCAGTTATCCCGTTGTGCATAAAATCATAACCTGCTCTTGTAATTATATTTTTTGGAAATTTAAGTAAAGCTGCTAAGCTATATTTAAATTTATCGTCCATCTGTAAATTGGTGTAACCTTCACCATTTGTAACAGTAAAATCTGCAGATAGTGCTTCTGAAAATTTATAATTGAAATTTACTCCCAGGTCAGCAGCAAAACCCAAACGGTTCTCATCTGCAATTGTTTTCATCAAATATCTTCGCTCCCATACCTCCTCCTGAAGATTGAACTGCCTAAGACTGATCATTCCAAATTCAATCTGAAGCAAATTTTTTGTATATCGTAAAAATGCATTTTTAAAATAGGCATATCGCCTTATTTTTGAGAGGGGTGAAATATCATCGGGGCTGCCAATGTCAATACCAATTTTTCCATAAAATTCCGGACTGATATGGTATTCATAACCAAAATATCCACGCTCAAGGGCAAATGCTGCTTCATCTGTGGCAGCTCCTGTAATTCCTCTGTGAAAATTAGCATAAATAGTTGTAAAAAACTTTCCATAGGAATCCGACCCGGCTTCCTGAGAATAAGCAAGCCCCGGTAACAATAAAATCAAAGACACTGATACAATTCTGAACATAAAAAATATTTTGCGCAAATATCTCAAATCAATTCCAGATTCCTGCTATAGGCTCACCACAAAAGCCACATTCCCCATCATTTAATTTATTTTCGATAATCGCAAACCCACGTCTTTTTATTACTGTCTTGCCACAACCCGGACAAATGGTATTTTCTGCATCCTGCCCCGGAACATTTCCAATATAAACATATTTTAATCCCTCTTTTAAAGCAATCTCCCTGGCATTAATCAAAATATTAACCGGAGTGGGAGGTAATTGAAGTAACTTATATGAAGGATGAAACCTGCTGAAATGAAGGGGTGTATCTTTAAAGCCGCTGCTTGCAAGCCATCCGCACATCCGTTTAATCATATCCGGATTGTCTGTCCATGAAGGAACCAACAAATTGGTTATCTCTAACCACACCCCCTCTTCCCTTAATGTTGTAAGGGTATTTAGCACAGGCTTCAAAGATCCTGCACTCAACCTGATATAAATTTCATCGCTAAATGATTTAAGATCAACATTAGCTGCATCAATAACTTTACACAGTTTTTGCAATGGCTCTTTATTAATATATCCGGCGGTCACAATCACATTTTTTATACCCTCTTTTTTTGCAAGTGTTGATGAATCAAATGTATACTCATAAAATGTAATGGGTTCCGAATAAGTATAAGCAATCAACTCGCATTTTTTCTCAAGGCATGATTCAACAAGTTTATCAGGAAGAAGATCATAATTTTCTGTTTCAGCCGGACTTTTTTGTGAAATAGTCCAATTCTGACAATTGAGACATGCAAGATTGCATCCTGCTGTTGCTACTGAAAAAGTTCTGCTCCCGGGCAAAAAATGAAATAAAGGTTTTTTTTCAACCGGATCAATATGTACTGCACAAGGATTACCATAGGCAATTGTATAAAGCTTTCCATTTTTATTGACACGATTTCTGCAATCGCCCGGCTCGCCTTCTTTAATATCGCACTCATTGGGGCATATCAAACAACGTATACCCTTTGGAGTCTCCCGGTAAAATTGTGCCTCTTTGGTCCATTTATCGCCTACTTGCCTGATATTTATCATTGAATTATTTGCCAGGCCCGCCCGGCTGATATATAAACCTCCTGCCCCCAAAACCATTGTTTTTATAAATTTTCTCTTTTGCATTTCATTTTCTATTACAAAATAAAAAGGTAACTGTTCCACTAATAATATTCAAACCTGCTATAATCAGGCAAGTACTTACCAATCCCAACACAGGCAATAAAAACAGAGAAGTAAGAAATGCCCCAAAAGCAGAACCTGCAAGATCAGTGCTGTAATTAATCCCGGAAATCATACTGAATTCTCTTTGTGGCAGCTTAGATGCCAGGTTAAATTCAAATCCAACCCCAAAAGCAAGTATAAATACTAAAATAAAAAATATTAACCGGATAAATATTGCATAACCTGAAAAATAATCAGTCACATTAATCAAAAATGGAAGTATCATGGCAAACAGAGCCAAGCCAAATTGAAGTTTGTAATAATGGTTTATAAGCCCGGACCTGACTTCAGTAGTTTTTAAATAACTGCCGGCAAACAATCCTCCCATAAAAGCAGAAAAGAAAAACGCCGATGCTAAATAAATACTTCCGACAAAAATCTGAAAAGCAAGCATCATTACTATCTCAAGAGAAGCAGCAGTGAATCCACCTGTATACAATCCGATTGTAACCGCATCCTGTTTAAAGAAAAAAAACAAAAATAACAGTGCCGGGATAACAATGATAAACCAATAATTAATATTAAACTGGCTTAGCCAATGGTGTGATTGTTTTACAAAAATATATGGTTTAAAATCACGGTTTATTTTTGAATGGGGATTAAATTGTGAAACAATGGAACTGCTTCTCATGTCAAGTAAATTATCATCAAAATAGTATTGATTTACATATTCTGTTTCAATGCCTCTTCTAAAAATAATATCTGTAATATTTTTAGTCAATATTGTATCGGATGCCAAAAAGTAATTTTTTTCGCCCGGTACCAATAACAAATTTTTAAAGTGCATACCCATTGTTTTCCAAAGAGAAGAGTTTATTTCCAGGGCATTCTCTTCCGGATAATTTACTGTTGAAGGAAGATTAGTACAAACTACAGTCAGGTTATTGCAATGCTGCTTAATAATTTTAAAAAACTCATATGTATAAAACCGGTTATACCCTATGGTTGACGGAGCAGGTAAGTTGATCAGAATAACATCGTATACTTCTTTTGTTCCTGAAAGAAAAGACCTTATATCAGAACGTACTATTTCAATACAATCACCATCTTTTTGTTCAATTAAATGGTTTTTCCAGTGCAGAAACACTTCAGGATTGGTTTCAAGATAGGTTACTTTTTCTACATCGTACTTCATTATCTCTTTAATCATACCTGCAATTCCTCCCGAAATCAACAACACCTTTTCGGGCTTATCATGGCGTGCCATAGCAAAGTGCACAGCTTCTTCATTAGCCATCATATTTTCAGTATAAAACTGCAAATAATTATTTTCATAAAAATTGAGCTGCCCTGCCTGTTCGGTAATAACCAAATTGCCATACCGGGTACTTTTATTAAGAATGATATTTTGATTTGGCAATAATATCTTTTTTAACCAATTATCAGGTTTTGAAATAAAAATTACAACAGGCAAAAGAACTCCAGCAGTTAAAAAAAAGAGAGTCTTTTTTGTAAAACCCCGACCATTAATAGAGATACAGATAATGATAACAGCACTGGTCATCAATCCCAGAATTTGAATAGAATTTAAATATCTTCCAAGAATTATACTAAAAAGCACTCCTCCGGCCAAACTTCCCAAAGATTCATAGGCATATGCCGATCCTATCCGGTTTTTATTTGCTGATGCGGATAAAATGGTTGAAAATGCAGTAAACAAATATCCTGAAAGAAAACACACGGGAAAGAGCAAAATTAAAGCACCTGCCAAAGCTGTGCCAAGGCCGGCAATTGTGCCCGGCGGAAATAACAAATATTTTAAAAAATATATTAAACCTATCAATATTACCGGTATAAATGCCAGAAATATCAGCATCCGTACACCCCTTTGAAAAGAGAAGAGAGCTGGTACATTTTGCCTGCCGGCCAAAGCTCCCCACCCTGTTAGTAACATCCACACCGACATTATAATACCCAGCACCAATTCGTTCCCGGCAAGAACGCTCATAAACTCTCTGATAAAAATGACCTGACTGATTATCGTTACTGCTCCTAATAAAAATAACAGATAAACAAACTGATTTCTGTCAGTGGCAGAAGTTTTATTATTATATATTTTTTTCTGAAAAAATCTTTTTTTAAATAATAGGGGAAAATAGTAATTCAGATGATTTAAGAGATGAAAAAAAGCTATAATAAACATCCCTATTCCAAATGTTACATGCCAATTCAACAATTTATCATAAACAGGGATTTCTATTTTATAATTTATTTTAACAACAGCAATCAATCCGGCCAGTCCGGAAACCAAATAAGTGATAAGAAGTATATAATTCCAAAACTTACGGTGTATTTTCAATGAAAAAATATCCCATTTTGCATACAGCCACGATATAAAATAGAGAGTAACTATAATAATAAAAACCGGTAACAGAGGATAGACACTGTTAATCATATTCAAATATTATTTATTTTTTTTAAAGTTGGCTTTATTTTTTAGCAATTTCACTAAAAGGTATCAATAAAACCTGCTCTTTCTTAATTTAAGACCTTAAATACTATTAAAAATATTATTTTTGAATAACAATTAATCAAATTTATTTACCTGAAATGAAACTGAGACATTTAATTATTTTAGCTGTCGTTATAATAGCTTCATGTAACGGACAAAGTGAAAAAATACCCCTCCCCGAGCACCCAAGGCCTGATTTTGAGCGTTCTATCTGGCAAAATCTTAATGGATACTGGCATTTTAAACCGGATTCGCTCAATATGGGGGTTACAGAAAACTGGCAAAACAAACCCGAACTATTTGAACAAAAAATATTAGTCCCTTTCTCCTGGGCAGCTCCTTTAAGTGAAATCGGGTTACCTGATATTCATACAGGATGGTATTACAGAACTTTTAAAATTAAAGATCCTCAAAAGTGGCAGGACTTTGACACCTGGCTGATATTTTGTGCCAGTGATTTTAATACAACGGTATGGGTCAATGGTATTGAAGCAGGAAGTCATTCCGGCGGATATATTCCGTTCAGCTTCAATATTTCTCAAATGATCAGACAAGGAGAAAACAGTCTGGTTGTAAGAGTTGAAGATGAAGAATTGGATAACAGACCTTCAGGAAAACAGTATTATGGAAATGCAAAAGGTATCTGGCAGACAGTTTATCTTGAGGCCAGACCTTCAAACTTCATTTCAAATATAAAATTCACTCCCGATATAGATAATGAAGATGTAAAAGTTGAGGTCGAATTATCAAAACAAACTTTTAACCCCCTGTTATTCACCATGAAAGGTAAAAACAATGACATTATATTTCAAGATACCATATCCTCCGGAGAGATAACTGCAAAATTCACCGTTCCGGTAAAAAAAATGAAATTATGGGATATCGAAAATCCTTTTCTTTATGAAATGACATTAGCAGTTTCAAACGAAACTATCAAAGATGAGCTATCTACCTACTTTGGCATGAGGAAAATATCCTCTATTGAAATACCGGGTAAAAACTTCACATATGTGGCGCTCAATAATAAGCCTGTCTATCTTAAGCTCGCCCTTGATCAAAGTTATCATCCCGAGGGATTTTATACTTTCCCCTCGGACAAATTTATGAAAGAGGACATTTTAAGAGCTAAAGAATTAGGATTAAATGGATTACGCATTCATATTAAGTCGGAAATACCAAGAAAGTTATTTTGGGCCGACAAACTTGGTTTACTCATTCAGTCGGATATCCCAAACTATTGGGGTGAACCCGACAGCATAGCAAAAGCCAATTGGGAGTATATTGCCCTTAACCAGGTTAAAAGGGATTACAACCATCCTTCCATATTTTCCTGGGTACTATTCAATGAAACCTGGGGGCTTTATTCCCACGACTCATTTACCGGTAAACGAACATATCTGCCTGAAACACAAGATTGGGTAAAAAAATGGTATTACAAAATAAAAGAGTACGATCCGGTCAGACTTGTTGAAGATAACTCCCCCTGCAATTGGGATCATGTTATTACAGACATCAACACATGGCATAAATATTTACCTGCCAGGCAGTGGGCAGGATTCTTAGATATGGTAGTTAATAATACCTATCCCGGTTCCGGTTTTAACTTTACAGAAGGCAATGTTCAGAAAAATCAGCCAATGTTTAACTCGGAATGTGGTGCTGTATGGGGATACAGCGGAAGTACCGGAGACATTGACATAACCTGGGAATATCATATAATGATAAATGAATTCAGGAAACATCCAATTATTGCCGGTTTTTTATTTACTGAATTTCATGATGTTATCAATGAGTGGAATGGATATTACCGTTTAAATCGTACAGAAAAAGAGTTTGGCCTTGATGAATTTTGTCCGGGAATGACTATGAAAGATTTTCATTCTGATCTCTATGTTATACCAGGAAAAGATTTTTTCCAAACTTATAAAAGTGGTACTAAAATTAAAGTACCTATCGGTATCAGTGCGGTAACCGATGATATCCCTGAAATTATTACTGTCCGATACTCATTATTCGGGTGGGATTTCATTGGCGAAAAATTTGAATTTGGGTCAGGTTCCATAATAACAAAACCTGACCCTTTTACATTTAAGGAGTTACCTCCGGTGGAAATTACCACACCTGAAAAAAGTTCACTAATGATCTTTTCTGCTATGCTTGAAGATGAAAACGGAAGTATTATAAACAGAAACTTTTTCCCATTTAAGGTAGAAGGAAGCACAAATATTGAAGATCACCTGATTACCCTTAAACCAAATAAATATAGTGACGCTTCCTGGAGCATAAAATATCATGCACCTCAAGGTGGCAGAAAAGTTTGGGGAATGGGATCAGGATACTTTGAATATCATTTTCAACTACCTGAAAACCTCAAAAAAGAGGAAGTAAAATCTATTGAATTCAGGGCTGAGCTGGCATCACGCTTTCCACAATCGAAATATCTTGAAAAAGGTGTTGCAGAAAGTATAGGTATGACTATTGTATCAAAAAAAGGAGTTGATCCGGGATACGGTGAAAACAGTTATCCGCAGACCGATACTTACAAACACCGCTCATTGGTGAAAATTACTGCAAATGACCAGCTTATAGCCGAAGTCGAACTTACTGACGATCCGGCCGACCACCGTGGTATTTTATCATGGATGAATCAAAAACCGGGGTGGAAATGGGGGAGCAGCGATCAAACCACTCCATGGAAACTTGATGAAGCAGGATCATACGGATACCTTGTAACGGCAACCCTCGATCCAATTGCTATAAAATCATCTTTCAAAAGCGGCAAAGTAGTTATTCGGCTGCTTGTTGATGAAACTTCACTAAATAGAGGAGGATTATCAGTTTATGGAGAAGAATCAGGACGATTTCCAATGGACCTGACACTATTAATCAAAAAAAAATGACAACTCTTCTTTTTGTTACACCTCAAAAGAGTCTACTTCTCTATAAGCTTTAATAAACGCCAGTTCACCCTCTTTTCCGGGAATACTTTTTCCATGCTCGCAACACAATACTCCCCGGTAACCTTTATTATATATATGCTTAAATACACTCTTATAATTAATTTCTCCTGTTGTGGGCTCTTTTCTGCCGGGATTATCACCAATATGAAATGCTCCTATATTATCCCAGCACATATCAATATTGGGAATTAAATTCCCTTCTGTAATTTGCTGATGATAAAGATCATTAACAATTTTACAATTTGGATAATTTACAGCAACACATATCATTTTTGCCTGAGGCATCCCTGTCAAAAAAAGCCCCGGATGATCAGAATATGGATTTAATGGTTCCATTACCAATTCCATGCCTGTTTTACCAACTATTTCACAACACATTCGCATATTTTCAATAACATTAGCAGTTTGGTAATCCCAATGAAGCTTATCGTCAAAACGCCCCGGAACCACCAATGCAGAATTTACTCCGGTACGCTTTTGTACCTCTATCCCTTCCTGCATCTTCTTTTTCAGCATCTCCTTTATTTCAGGGTCTTGAAAAACAAACGATTTCACCTTAAAGTCAGCATACAAAACAAATGGTCCAATATCTAACCCCAAACGCAACGCTTCACTTGCAATTTTTTCTTGTAATTGAGGTGTCCTGTTCATCAATCCATTATCAAATATTGCACCAAAACCCTGATCTGCAATAAATTTCATATTATCAACCGGATCTTTACCTGCAAGTTCAGGAAACATACCTAAATGGGGTGCATATTTCAATTTAAACTTAGCTTTATTTGAAGCTGTTGTTTTTAAATCGGATACACCGGCAATACTATTTAATCCCGCTATAGTAAAACCACCTGCAGCAGCACTTTTTATAAAATTCCTTCTTTTCATCAGTTATTTTTATTAATATTATTCTTATATTTTGGACTAAATTAATGAATTGAATGTGAAAATTATAAAATTATGAAAAGAAAATTAAAAATGGGTATGGTAGGAGGAGGAACCGATGCATTTATTGGCGCCATACACCGTCTGGCAGCTCTTATGGATAACCAGATTGAACTTGTGTGTGGCTGTTTCAGTATAAATCCTGCAATATCCAAATCGTCGGGAAAACTTTATTATCTTCCCGATGACCGCATATATGAATCTTATCAGGAGATGTTTGAAAAAGAGGCAACCCTGAAAGAGGGAGAGCGTATGGACTTTGTTTCAATAGTTACTCCCAATTTTGTCCATTATGAACCGGCTGTAATGGCTCTTGAAAAAGGATTCCATGTAGTTATAGACAAACCAATTACCTTTTCTCTTGACGAAGCCCTCAAGCTAAAAAACAAACTGGATGAAACAGGCCTGACACTTGCCTTAACACACACATATACCGGATATCCTGCTGTTAAACATGCCAGGCAAATTGTTACTGACGGGCAATTAGGCAAGATCAGAAAAGTATTTGTCGAATACCCTCAGGGATGGTTGTCTGAAAAAGTTGAAGATCACGGAAATGTTCAGGCATCCTGGCGGACCGATCCAAATCGCTCAGGGAAAGCAGGTAGTATGGGTGATATAGGAACTCATGCACACCATCTTGCTGAATATGTCACCGGATTAAAAGTAACAGAGCTATGTGCTGAATTAAAGACCTATGTACCTGGCCGGTTGCTCGACGATGACGGTGCAGCACTGCTCCGTTTTGATAATGGCGCAACAGGTGTGCTGATAGCAACGCAAATAGCTGCAGGAGAAGAAAATGCAATTAAAATAAGAGTATATGGGGAAAAAGGCGGACTGGAATGGTTCCAACACGAACCTAATACATTAATTCTGAAATGGCTTGATCAACCTACCCAACTTTTACGTGTGGGCACCAATATGAACAGTGCTATTGCACACCACAATACCCGCACCCCGGGTGGGCATCCTGAAGGTTATCTGGAAGCATTTGCCAATATTTACCGCAATTTTGCCGCCACGGTTATGGCTAAAACGAATGGTGAAGTACCTTCCTCCGAAATGCTTGATTTCCCGGGAATTGAAGATGGTATCAGAGGTATGCAGTTTATCGATACTATTATAAAAGCCGGATATAATGACTCAGTAAAATGGATTAAATTCGGCGAATAACCACAGATTAAAAATATGACAGCCCCTGTCGGTTGAATGGAATGGCAACAAAATAAAGCTGAAAGCTGACAATATGGAAAAATCTATCCGGCAAAAAATTTTTAAAATATTTGAAAAAGATCTTTTTGCTAAAACAACCGGCATTAAATTGGTGGAAGTACTCCCCGGTTATGCAAAAGCATGTATGAAAATCAGAACAAATCACCTGAATTCAGTTGGCATCGTACAGGGAGGAGCAATTTTTACTCTTGCCGATTTTGCATTTGCCGTTGCATCAAATTCAAGAGGAAAAACTGCTCTTTCCATTGATGCCGAAATATCATTTTTTAAGTCTGTAACCACCGGGATACTTACTGCTAAAGCAAGGGAGATAGCATTACAAAATAAATTAGGGACTTATCTTGTAGAAATCTCAAATGAAAAGGGTGAACAAATAGCTCACTTCAAAGGCACTGTATATAGAAAATCTGCACCGCTTGAATAACTTT
>CAZLZJ010000039.1:0-20953 GCA_964563975.1 uncultured Prolixibacteraceae bacterium | reverse complement strand
GTAAGATATTTTTCAAATTTGTGATTTTTAAGTTAATTGCTGATTATCAAATATCTAAATAATAAAACGAATTTGATATGAATCCGAAATCTGTTATAGTAATAAATAATTTAGTAAAAAAATTCCCGGTGGGAGAAGGATTTTTTACTGCTTTAAATAACGTTAATCTTTATTTTGGAAAAGGAGAATTTGCCGGATTGGTGGGGCCAAGCGGTTCGGGAAAAACCACTTTATTAAATATCATTGGTTCTCTCGACACACCAACAGAAGGCGAAGCATTTGTGATGGGGCAATCTATCGCTAAACTCACGGCAAAAGATTCCGCCAGACTGAGAAACGAAAATATCGGATTTATCTTTCAAAGTTACAATTTGTTACCGGTTTACACGGTTTTTGAAAATATCGAATTTGCATTGCTTTTACAGAAAATTCCTTTCGAAAAACGAAAAAAGATGGTGATGGAATCGCTTGAATGGGTTGGGTTAACCGGCAAAGCCGATTCGCGGCCTTCGCAACTTTCAGGCGGAGAGAGTCAACGTGTAGCCATTGCTCGTGCTATGGTCAAGCATCCGTCTATCGTTCTTGCCGACGAACCTTCCGCTAATCTGGATGCAAAAAATTCACATACCATTTTGCAAACCATGAAGAAACTTAACGAAGAGCTGAAAACGACATTTATTTTTGCTACTCACGACGAAAAAGTGATTCAATATTTAAAACGTATTATCTATTTGCGTGATGGAATGGTAGAAAAAGATGAAGAAATTTTTAATTGAGAATAACCATGCTAATAATACGAACTGCAATTAAAAATATTCTTGGAGCAGGAAAACGAACCTGGCTTAATGTCTTTGTGTTATCTTTTACAATGGTCATTATGATTGCATTCAACGGATTAATCGATGGCTGGGTCGAAGAATCCAAAATTGAATCAATCAACTGGGAAATGGGCGACGGACAATTTTGGCATCCGGAATATGATCCTTATGATGTTTTTTCTCTGCAAGATGCGCATGGAAAAATTCCGGAAGATTTTTTTGCAGATATTGAAAACAAAAATATTACACCTATATTGCTCACTCAAGCGACTATTTATTCGCAAGGCAGAATGCAAAATAGTATTCTTAACGGAATTGATACCGAACAATCTATTTTGAAAATTCCATCCCATCTCTTAAAAATTGAAAATCAAGTCGATATTCCAATAATTATAGGTGAGCGTATGGCAAAATCTGCCGGTTTGAAAGAGGGGGAACTTGTTATGTTGCGCTGGCGAGACAAAAACGGCGTTTTCGATGCAAGGGAAGTTTTGGTGGTTGGAATTTTCAAAAACAAAGTACCTTCTACTGATATTGGTCAGATATGGATAAATATCAACGATTTATACGATATGACCGGTATGCAAAATGAAGCTACTTACTTTGTAAAATCCAAAGATTGTGATTTAAACATTATTAACAGCAGGTGGGTTTTTCGCGATTTAAAATATCTGTTAGCTGATATTGATGCGATGAAACAAGGAGCTGCTGCCGAATCGGCAATACTTTTCATTTTATTGTTGTCTATCTCATTATTAGCTGTTTTCGACACGCAAGCATTATCTGTTTTCCGCAGACAGAAGGAGATCGGAACTTACATAGCTTTAGGCATGACACCTAAAAAAGTTATCAGACTTTTTACCATTGAAGGAACTTGTTATAGCATTTTTGCTGTCTTTGCCGGACTCATTTGGGGGACACCATTATTGCTTTTATTTAAAAAATATGGTTACAGCATCCCGGGTTCTTTTCAGGAAGTCGGTGTAGTGATGGGTGAAGCAATGTATCCGGTTTATTATTTTTCAAGTGTGATAACAAGTTTGTTGATTATCATTGTATTATCAGCAGTCATAAGTTTTCTGCCTGCTCGTAAAATTGCAAAACAAAATGTGGTATATGCGCTGAAGGGGAAGATTAATTAGTTATAAGTGTTGAGTATTTATATCATCGCTCATAATTTATAATTAACAAAATGAATAAATTTTTATTAAAAGGTATTTTCCGAGATAAACGTCGCAGTTTATTGCCGGTTATTGTTGTTTCGATCGGTGTGTTTTTTGTTGTTTTTCTGGATGGATTTATCGGGGGAATGATGAGCAATATGGTGAAAATGAACGCCAATTTCCAAACCGGACATCTGAAAGTTATAACCCGTGCATATCAGGAAAATGAAGATCAAAAACCCAATGACCTTGCTTTGTTGAATGTTGATATTTTGATGAATGAACTCAAAGAAGATTTTCCTGATGTTGATTGGAACGAGCGGATTTACTTTGGCGGTTTGCTCGACATTCCCAATGAAAACGGAGAAACCAAAGCGCAAGGTCCTGTAAGCGGAACGGCTTACAATTTTCTTTCTCTCAAAAGTAAAGAAGCGGAAAGAATTAATCTCAAAAAATCTATTGTTGAAGGAGACATTATTAAACAAAACGGTAAAATAATCGTGAGTTATGATTTTGCTCAAAATTATAATGTAAAACCCGGCGATGAAGTTACTTTTTTTGGTTCAACGATGTATGGATCAATGAGTTTTATGAATTATACTGTTGCCGGTATTGCACGTTTCGGAACGGGAATGTTGGATAAAGGAGCGGTAATTCTGGATATTTCCGATGCAAGAATATTGCTTGATATGGAAAATGCCTCAAGTGAAATTTTCGGTTTTCTTCCTGATGAGCATTATGATGATGAAATGGCGGAAAAGATAAAACAAGAGTTTAACGCAATTTATGCAAATGATGAAGATGAATATGCTCCTGTTATGCAGCAGCTTGCCGACCAAAATATGATGAAACAAATGTTGGTATATGTCGATAATGTGTCATCGGTCATTACTTTATTGCTGATTTTTGCATTGTCCGTTGTTTTGTGGAATACCGGGCTTTTGGGCGGAATCCGTCGCTACAATGAGTTTGGAGTAAGGCTTGCTTTGGGCGAATCCAAAAGGCATATCTACCTTTCACTGCTCACGGAATCATTATTCATCGGAATTATCGGTTCGGTTTTTGGAACATTTTTTGGTTTGCTTTTGTGCTATTACCTGAGTAAAAATGGGATAGATTTCGGGAGTATGATGGAGAATATTTCTATGATGATAGACACGGTAATACGCGCTGAAATTCATCCAAGATTGTTTTATATCGGCTTTATCCCGGGCATACTCTCCGTTTTTATCGGCACAGCCTTAGCAGGAAGAGCCATTTACAAACGAAAAACAGCAATGTTATTCAAAGAATTGGATTAGTTAACAACAAAAAACAGCATTTAAAATCGAAATTAAAATTATTTATATATGAAACGAGCATTCCGATTAAAATCGGGACCCGGGAGAATTATTAAAACAGATATGAGCAAGCTATACTATACCTTTAAAAATAAATAATTAATTTACGTATGAAACCAATATCAATATTCCTTGTCTGTTTTGGCATTTCAACAGTAATATTTGCTCAAAACGCCACGGAAATTTTAAATAATATTGATAAGAATATTTCGGCGGAAAGCCGGATTATAGAAACGGTTATTATTATTCACGGGAAACGTAACGACCGTACAATGACTACTAAAAGTTATACCGCCGGAGATAAAAAATCGTTTACGGAATATCTTTCACCCGCTCGCGACAAAGGAACCAAAATGTTAAAATTGGAAAAAGAACTTTGGGTTTATTCACCTTCGACCGATCGTACAATTATGATCTCTGGGCATATGTTGCGGCAATCCGTCATGGGTTCCGATCTTTCATACGAAGATATGATGGACGACCGGAAGCTGAAAGATACTTATACTCCAACCATTACCGGAGAAGAAATTATCGACGGGCGGAAATGCCATGTTTTGAAACTTACCGCCAAAGTTAGTGATGTGGCTTATCATTCGCAAATGATGTGGGTTGACAAGGAGCGTTTTATCCCTTTGAAACAGCAATTGTACGCCAAAAGCGGTCAGCTGCTCAAACGAATAAGCATGTCGGATGTTAAACAAATCAAAGGGAGATGGTTTCCAATGAAAATGAATTATAAAGATATGCTTAAAGATGGTGATGGCACTGACTGGATTATCAATTCTATTCAATTTGATGAGGAAATTCCGGAGTATATTTTCAGTAAGGCAGGTTTAAAACAGTGATTGATTACGAGTTAGTGATAAGTAACAGGGAACAACCGTTAATTTACAATTCACAACTTATGACGACATCAAACAGTTCATGCAGAATTATATCAAAAGAGGAATTGATGAAAGTATTACAATGTTTACTTTTGTTCTCATTCTTTTTCCTGACCGTTTCTCTTTGTTTATTTGGACAAGAAAACGATACTGTCATTTCGGAGAAAAGAGAGAAGAATTTCCGGTTTAGCGGGCAGCTTTCGGGTTGGGCGCACTATACGCCTGATATTGAAATGGATTTTCGGGTTGGGGGAAGATATATTCCGCAACTGAATTATAAAATTCCTTTTAAAAAGCAGAAAGAGCGAATGATAGATTTTGAGGCTTCTTCGCATTTTTACAAAGATATGGCAGCTTACTTTTCCGATAGTTTTGTTTTTGACGGAAAGATTAAGCCGCATCGTATTTGGGCGAGGTATTCTACTCAACGTATGGAACTTCGATTGGGATTGCAGAAGATAAATTTCGGTTCGGCAAATATGTTTCGTCCGCTGATGTGGTTTGACCGGATAGACCCTCGCGATCCGCTGCAACTTACCGATGGCGTTTACGGGTTGTTGTTTCGTTATTATTTTCAAAATAATACAAATGTCTGGCTTTGGGGATTGTATGGTAATCATAATACCAAAGGTTATGAAATACTTACTACCGGCAAGAAATATCCCGAAGGCGGCGCTCGTGCTCAATTTGCTATTCCCCGCGGAGAAATTGCAGGAACTTATCATTTCAGAATGGCAAATACCACATTGCTGAAAGATTTTGGAATGTCTGTCGATTATGGTGCCATCGGCGAAAACAATATCGGGTTCGACATGAAGTTAGATGTTGTAATTGGGCTTTGGTTAGAGGCATCCTGGACGACATTTAACCGCAACATAGACCTTTACACCAATCAGGAAATGATGACCTTAGGAATGGATTACACTTTTGGAACCGGTAACGGATTGAATCTTGTCTTTGAGCAAATGCTTTATTCCAACGACAAAAGAGCTTTTGCTTTTTCGAATACATTGACATTCTCGGGACTATCCCTTTCGTACCCTGTCGGGATGTTCGACAATATCAGTAGCATGATATATTTCGATTGGATAAATACAAATGTATATTCTTTTTTAAGTTGGCAGAAAGAGTATAAAGCCGTAACATTTTATATAATGGGCTATTGGAATCCTGAACAATACGCTTTGCCTGGACAAAACATCGGAAGTAACCGCTTTGCCGGTAGAGGGTTACAATTTATGGCAGTATGGAATCATTAGGAAATTGATTAAAAGAAATTTTCCCTCTATTCGAAATAGGATAGACACTTATATAGTCCAAATAACGGCAGGTATTTTGTAATTTAAAATATTTTGTATTTTTTTTGCAGAAATTGAAAAATGAGAGCAGCAATTATATTTTTATTGGCAGTATATCCTTTTATATCTTTTTCTCAGGTTAACCAACTTGATTCTGAGGGCAGGAGAGTAGGTGTGTGGCAAAAAAATTACCCGAACGGGCGGCTTATGTATGAGGGAGAATATAAAAACGGTAAACCTTGGGGTGAGTGGGTCAGGTATTATGAAACCGGACAGAAAAAAGCTGTTATGAACTATTTCGGGAATGACTCTGTTTTAGCCAAAATGTATGACGTGAACGGGAAAAGAGTTGCGGAAGGGCTCTATGTCAATGAAAAAAAAGAGGGAGTATGGTCTCTTTTTTCGGAAAATATTAAAATATCCGAAGAGGAGTATGTTAACGGTAAAAAGTGCGGCCTCTCTAAGAGATTTTACCTTTCGGGAGAAATATTCGAAGAGATTGAGTGGGTTGATAATAAACAGGAAGGAAAATATCAGGCATTTTTCAAAAAAGGCAAGCCTTATCTTCAGTGTAAATTCAGTAATAATAAACGAAATGGCTTGTGTCTTGTTTTTTATGAAAACGGAAGATTGGAGATGGAGGGTTTTTATAAAGATAATTTGAGAGATAAAGAGTGGAAATATTATGACAGTAACGGAGCATTTCTTTACAGCCTTGAATATGATAACGGAAAATTGTTGAACCATGAGTTGAGAGACAGCCTGGATAATCTGCAAATGAAAGAGTTGGATAAGCAAAAAAATCTCGGCATCGATCCTGAAAAATTTATTCGGGATCCAATGGAATATTTGAATATAATACAAAAAAAACATTAAAGTGTATTTGCCTAATACTCTTGCATACTCCTCTATTGATCATATTTTTGGTTAAAAAAGAGTATGCACGATTCAATTTAAATGACTAATTTGTGCCACATTTTTGTCTATGCTGGTTTAATGGCAGTTCAGTATGAAGAGAATTATATTTTACATTGTTTTTGCCGTTTTTTATCTTACTGGTTTAGATGTAAAAGCTCAGTTATATTATTGGGTTGCTTTTTCGGATAAAAATCATACTCCCCGGAAGTTATCCTCTCCGCAGGCATTTTTATCAGAAAGGGCAATTGAAAGAAGAATAAGACAGAATATTCCGGTTGACTCATTAGACCTGCCTGTTGATCCGGTTTATATAAAAAGTGTAACTGATCTTGGCTGTAAGTTAATACACTCTTCTAAATGGATGAATGGTATTACTGTTAAAACAGATGATGAAGATTTTGATATCCGGGTCAGGCAGCTCCCTTTTGTCAGGGAGGTTGAGATTACAAAGAGGAATATTACAGTAAAAAGCGGAAGCAATAAACTGAACGATCCTTTTTTTTCCGGTAAACCGTTTGAGATAGATACTTCATTTTATGGACAGTCATTATATCAGATCAGCCAGTTAAATGGACAATTTTTGCATAATCAAGGCTATAAAGGGAAAGGGATCCATATTGCCGTTCTGGATGCCGGGTTTTATAAGGTTGATGAATATCAGGCTTTTGACAGTTTATGGGCAGAAAACCTGTTATTGGGCACAAAAGATTTTGCCGGTGACGGTGAGAATGTTTTTGATCTGCACTCTCATGGAATGAGTGTTCTTTCAGTTATGGCCGGTAATATACCCGGACAATTAATCGGTACTGCACCAAAAGCATCTTATCTGCTTTTAAGGTCTGAAGATATTAATACGGAGTTTTTAATTGAAGAAGACAACTGGATTGCTGCAGCCGAATATGCAGACAGTGCGGGTGTTGATATTATTAATTCTTCGTTGGGCTATTTTATTTTCGATGACAGTGAGATGAATCATACCTATGCAGATATGGACGGAAACACAACCCGGATTACTAAGGCAGCCAATATTGCAGCTTCAAGGGGAATGCTTATTTTTGCAAGTGCCGGAAACGAAGGAAAGGATGAAGAAGGCTGGAAACATATTATTGCTCCCTCCGACGGAGATAGTGTTATTGCAGTCGGTGCGGTTAATAAGAATGGACTGCCTGCCCCCTTTACTTCACATGGACCTGCATCCGGTGGTGATATTAAACCGAATGTTGCGGCAATGGGATTAAATACCGTAATTCAAAAATATGGCGGTACTGTTGATGTGGGTCACGGTACTTCATATTCATCTCCTCTGATTGCCGGAATGGCAGCCTGCCTATGGGAGGCAAATCCGGAAGCAACAGCCTGGCAGATAAAAAAGGCATTGGAACAGAGTGCTCATCTTTTTAACAATCCTGATTCCATTGTGGGATATGGCATCCCTGATATGAAGATAGCAGACTATATCTTGAAAGAAAAAGTTGAAAGAGAGTGGGATTACAGCACAGTATGGATGGTTTATCCAAATCCTGTCGATGATTATTTAATTCTTAAAAAACTTTGTAAAGAGATAAATAAAAGTGTTAAGATCAACTTTTACCGGACTAATGGCCAATTAGTACATCAGGAGAAAAAAGATGATGCAACACAAATTATACTGAAAGGCCTGAATATTCTTAAGCCGGGGATTTATCTTATGCAGATAGTCTCGGCAAATCAGGCTGAAACAATTAAAATCAAAAAAAATTAAACTCCGGATGGATCAGAAATTTACCCTTTTGCAGCTGAACCAGCAAATCAGGGATATCCTTGAGAAAGGAATACCGGGTGCGGTATGGGTTATTGCCGAGATCAGTGAGTTAAATGAAAACAGGAGCGGACATTGTTATTTAGAGCTTATTGAAAGGGAGGGAAATAACACTGTTGCAAGAGCCAGAGCAGTAATTTGGTCTTATACTTACCGGATATTAAAACCATATTTTGAAACTACCACCGGCCGCCCCTTTTCACAAGGGATCAAAATCCTTGTTCAGTCTGCCGTTGAGTACCACCCGCTATATGGGATGAGCCTTATTATTAAAGATATTGAGCCTGCATATACAATTGGCGATGTGGCACTTCAGCGTAAAGAGATTATAGAAAAGCTTAAGGCAGAAAATATTTTTGATATGAACAAAGAGCTGGAGCTTCCTCTTGTTCCTCAGAATATTGCTGTAATCTCATCAAAAACTGCTGCCGGTTATCAGGATTTTATTGATCAGCTAAAAAAAAACAGTCGCGGATTTAAGTTTTACACCCATCTGTTTGAATCATATATGCAGGGTACAGAGGCTGTACCTTCAATAATCGGTGCACTGGAAAAGATATTCAAAAATGAGTCATTTTTTGATGCAGTTGCAATTATCAGGGGGGGCGGTTCAGCTGAAGACCTATCCTGCTTTGATAATTATGATCTGGCTTTGCATGTTACCCAATTTCCTTTACCGGTGATTACGGGCATAGGGCATGAAAAAGATGACACTATTGTTGATATGGTTGCTCACACCCGGCTTAAAACGCCAACCGCTGTAGCCGAGTTTTTTATTAGTGGGGCAGAACGGTTTCATGAATTGCTGAAGGAGTTTAAGGAGAGGCTGACCGGGACTGTTGAAGAAGCAGGAGAATTATTTCAATTGCAGTTAAATGGATTTGCACAACAGCTTGCAGACATTACAGGCGATTTTGTTGACAGTAAAGTTAAATATCTTACTCAAAAGGGCAACATTTTACAATTTATTGTGAACAGGTTTTCTTATAAACAAGACAAAAAGCTTGATAGTTTAAGGCATAGTTTTATGTCATTTGCTTTATTAAAGATTCATATGGCTGAAAAATTTCTTGCTAAAAAAGGGGGTAGTTTGTATGGCCTTGTAAATGAAGCTCAAAATAAGAAATTGCACTATCTGGATTATCTTGCCGGCAAGGTGAAGTATAATTTAAACAGATATTTGACAAAACAGAAAGAGAAAATAAGTTTCAATGAAAATGCAATCAGGCTATTGCATCCGGAAAATATTTTAAAAAGGGGTTATAGTATAACCTATAGCAAAGGAAAACCGGTTAAATCAGTAAGGCAATTAGAGGCAAAAGATGAGCTGGAAACATTGCTTTCAGATGGAAGAATAAAAAGTTTAATTATAAAAAAGGAAAATAATGGAACCACAAAAAATCTCTTATAAGGAGGCTGTAACTGAAATTGAAGAGATCCTTAATAAAATTGAGCAGGAAGAGTTTGATGTAGATGAGCTGACTGAAAAAGTAAAGAGAGTTTCAACACTTCTGAAGATTTGTAAAGAGAAGTTGATGAAGACAAATGAACAAGTTGAGCAGATTTTAAAAGAGATGGATGAGTAATAAAGAGAATATTTACACTAAGGATCAGATAGCCGGGATGATAGATCATGCCGTGCTGAAACCGGAATACACAAATTCAGATATATATTATCATTCACAGATATCTGTTGCCAACAGGGTATACAGTATGTGTGTCAGACCATGTGATATTACTCTTGCTAAATCGTTATTAAAAGGCAGTGGGGTTAAAGTGTCATCTGTTTTAAGTTTCCCTCATGGGGCCGATACTATTGTTATGAAAGAGTCTATGGCTTACCAGGCTATTAATGACGGTACCGATGAGATAGATATGGTAATGAATATTGGTAAATTTCTAAGTGGTGATTATGAGTATGTTGTTAAGGATATTATGGCAGTTGTTGATGTTGCCCACAAAAACGGAGTGTTGGTTAAAGTGATTCAGGAGAGTGGTTTTCTTACTTTGGATCAGGTGGCAAAAGCCTGTAAGTTATCGGTTAAAGCCGGCGCAGATTTTGTAAAGACCTCTACCGGTTTTGGTCAGGGTAAGGCAACACCTGAGATTATTAAAGTTATGGTACAATCAGCTGCAGGTAAGATAAGAATAAAGGCATCCGGAGGAATTAGAAATTGGGATGATGCAGTTACAATGGTCAGGCTGGGTGCTGACAGGATAGGCACAGGATCTTCCCCCGATATATTGGCAGGTGCCGGCAGAATTTAAAATATTTGATTTTAAAAAGATATTAATGTATTTTTTAAACGGCGATCATATTTATATTAAATCATTAAAAAGGCATACTCTAATTAGCGATGAGTTAACTGATTGCTTTGAACAATTGGAGCATATTAATGAGGGCAAAAAGATTTTCAGACTTAATTTTTTTGCCCGTATAAACACGGAAGCAGATTATCAAGAGTTAAAGGGGTATTTAAGCCGGTTGGTTTCGGCTACTTTTCCGTGGCCTGTTCTTTTTAGTTTAGTTGCACAGACACCTTTTGACAGGAATATTATAGTGGAGGTATTTTATTATGATACATCTCTCTGGCAGTCGGGTTTGGTTAACAGTGAAAACGGGGAGGCTTTACTTTTCAGCAGGGGAGATGTCGAGGTTTTAGCGGGAAGTGTTCAGGATAACTCAGGAGCAGGCTGCAGTGAGAATTCAGAAAAAGCATTTTTGGCGATAGGACAATTACTTGGAAAAACAGGATTTCCTGTCAGCTCAATTGTCAGGCAATGGAATTATATTGAAAATATTCTTGGCCGGGAGGGAGATAAGCAGAGATACCAGGTTTTCAATAATATCAGATCAGGTTTTTATGCCGGTCACTTTATTGATAAAGGCTTCCCTTCTGCTACGGGTATTGGAATGGATTACGGTGGAGTGATAATAGAATTTGTGGCAGTTAAATCTACTTCATATAAGACCATTTCGTTGGATAATCCTCTTCAAAGAGCTGCTCATAAATATAGTGAAGGGGTCCTTCATGAAACCAAATATACAGAAAGGTCAACTCCAAAGTTTGAAAGAGCCCGCTATCTGGAAATATTTGATAAAAAACTGGTATTTATTTCAGGTACAGCATCTATCAGAGGTGAAGTTACTATTGCCGAAAATGATCCGGAGAAACAGACCGAGGTGACAATTCAAAATATTCAAAAATTATATTCCGCAGATATGCTTGATCAGACAGGAAAAAGAGCTTTGACACCTGTTTATGGCCATGCAAGGATTTATATTAAAGAGAGAAATGACTTTCGAAAAATCAGAAAAATTTTCAGGTCACACTATGGCAACCTCCCGGCAGTATACCTTATAGCAGATATTTGCCGGGAGAAATTGCTGGTTGAGATTGAAGGTCAGGTTATTCTTAAGGATAATAATAGTTAAAACTTCAGTTCAATACCAATTAAGAAATGCCTTCCTGCCTGAGGGAAATAACCATCCATTTTGTAGCGGCGACCATTTAAAATATATGAGTAAACCCAGGCATTACTTTCATATCTTTCATCGAAGATATTGTTAACCATCAGATTAAAGGCTATAGTTCTAAATAAACCTGTTGATAAAAAATAGTCTGCTTTCAGGTTATTGACAAAGTATGCATCTAAGCTGCGGTCGTTATCAGAGCTGTTATCGATATACTGTTTACCTGTATATGTTGATATCAAAGAAAAAGATAATTGATTCAAAGGTGTAAAAGTTATTGTGCTGTTGGCAGTTATATTTGGCGAAAAAGCTATGTCTGTTGTACCGTGCTCAAAAACAGATTGTTTTCCTGTATCCCAGTTGTCAACATATTCTGTGAAATTTTTAATTTTATTTTTGCTCACTGTTAAATTATTTTTCCAGTCAAGCTTAGGAGTAATTTTCAGTCTGCTTTGCAGTTCAATGCCCCGGCGAAAGCTGTTATCTATATTTACTGTTATTGGATTTCCTGTATCATTAATTTCACCTGTCAGTATAAGCTGGTCTTTATATGCCATATAGTAAATATTAATTGCGCCTGTAAATAGCGATGAGTTGAAGTTATAACCTGCTTCCCAGTCGTACAACAGCTCCTTTACAGGTGGCTTATATGCCGGTTTGGCATCTTTTAAAGCTGTGCGGTTAGGCTCCCGGTTTGCTGTTGAAAATGATAAATATAATTCATGGTTAATTGCCGGTTTGATAAAAATTCCTGCTTTGGGGTTAAAGAAGTTAAAGTAATGGGCTTGGGTAATATTCCGGAAGTCATCATCAATTCCTTTTAGTTTGTAGTCTATATACCGGTACTGAAGGTCTGCAAACAGGCTTACGGCATCAGATAAATCGTAATTATACTTGGCAAAGATGTTAAAGTCCTCCTTCAATCCGTTATTACGGTAATATTCATGATTGAAATCTGCTTCTCCAAGGAATCTGGCCCATATAACATTTCCATAATGGTCTCCGTCATATTTGTGCCATCCTCCTCCCATAATAAAGTTTCCATCTCCTTTTTGATAGTTCAATGAAAATGTAAGTCCGTAAAAATGGTTATCAAGCCACTTTCGATATACCAGATCGGTTCTTTTTATGGTTTCATTTCCTATTTCAACAGGCGGGATGAGGTAACTTTCAAGTTTTCTATCAGGCTTAAAGTTTTCGTAGTGGCCTTTTCCTCTTGTGTAGTGTATTGATGTATTTAAGTTTAGCCTCTTGTTGAGCTTATGAGACAGGTGCAGCTGATAGTGATCCTGCTGATAAAGATCGATCTGGTTTTCATAAGAGTAGTAATTATATGTGCGGCTGTCAGAATTGATCATATGGTTTGTCTCTTCCGGTGTATAAAGCTGGTGCTCTTCATAACGTTTCATTCCTTCCCGGTCGTTATTCAACCTTACAGATGGAACACCATTCCACGACTGATATGTCTTTTCAAGGCCTGATATAATATTTGCTTTGACAATAGTGTTTTTTGAATAGTAACCACCTGATAGAGAAAACGATTTAAGATCGGCAAAGGCTCTGTCTATATAACCATCCGACTTTATTTTAGATAACCTCACATCAAAAGAAAAATGATCTTTCAGTAAGCCTGTGGAAGCTGAGACTGTATTTCTGTTACTGTTAAATGAGCCTGCGGCACTCTTATACTCTATTGCCGGCTCCCTGATAAGTGTGTTTGTTTGGAGGTTTATTGTAGCACCAAAAGCTGCTGCGCCGTTAGATGAAGTTCCGACACCTCTTTGAATCTGTACATTTTCAAGTGAAGAAGCAAGGTCAGGCAGATTGACAAACCAGGTTCCGTGCGACTCACCATCGTTTAAAGGAATACCGTTCATTGTTATATTTATACGGTTCATGTCGGTTCCCCTGATCCTGAAGTTCGTATATCCTATGCCGGTTCCTGCATCAGAGGTTGAAATAAACGAGGGGGTTAATTGTAAAAGAAACGGAATGTCCTGCCCCATATCCCTCTCCTTAATCTCTTCACTGTTAAGGTTTGTATAAGCCATGGGAGTTTTAACCCCTGCACGGGTAGCAGACACCAGTATTTCATCAGTAAGAACAGATGCAGATTGTAAGTCAATCTTAATAATTTCAGGAGAAGGAACTGTAACCTGAATATCTTGTGACTCATAGCCAACAAAAGAGATAGTGAGAATGTATTCTCCTTCTTTAAGATTTTTAAACTTAAACTTTCCGTCAATGGCGGAAGAGACTCCCCGGTAGGTCTCTTTTATTACAACACTGGCACCGGGTAATGGCTCTCCATTACCGGTAATAATTCCTTCAAGGTTAAATTGTCCCCAAACGACAATAACCATTAACTGCAAAAGCAGATAAATACTTAAACGTTTCATTTTTAGAAAATTTGGTTAATAAACTAACCAATGGAGTGGGTTAAATCCCTTTTGCCCTCCCTTCGCCGGCATTATCCGGATCAGGTTCAGTGGGTATGATCTCAGCCCTAAATTTTGAGGCACCCCCATTGCATTAAAATCGGAACAAAGTTAAAAAAGATTTTTTTGAAAACAAAAGATTACTCCGGATTGAAGTTCAGGTCAGAGAACCTGTATTTTTTTTGGATAAAAAATTTCCACATTATACTTTTATTATATATCTCCGAATGATCGGTAACAACATTTAAGGAAGCAAGTTCCTTTCTTTTGATAATTAGTTTTTTAAGATGGCATAAAAAGGAAATATGTGCTTTAATCACTGCATAAAAGCTGACAAAATGCAGGCCGAAGATAAATTTAACAGCTGCTATATAATCTAATATAATTCGTAAACAGAGGATCCGGTGGAATTTTCGGTCAGGAAGGTTTTTAAAAAGCATAAAAAGGTTATTTCTAAAGTTGAGATATACTTTTTGAGGATTATTGTATGGTAAGGTGCCTCCACCAAGATGGTATACAGCACTTTCCGGCTGGTAAATAGTTTTGTAACCTCTGTTTTTCAATCGCCAGCAAAGGTCTATCTCTTCCATGTGAGCCCAAAAATCATCATCAAATCCTTTTACTTCATTAAAAAAAGTGGCTCTGACAAATAAACATGCACCACTGGCCCAGAATATGGAAGTCTCTTTATTATATTGGCCGTTGTCTGCCTCCATCTTGTTCAAAAGCCTTCCTCGGCAGAAAGGATATCCGAATTTATCGATAAACCCGCCTGCTGCACCGGCATATTCAAAGTCAGAGCGTATTTTATAATTGAGTATTTTTGGTTGTACGGCTGCAATATTGTGATCTTCTTCCATACGTCTGACAGGTACGTCTAACCAGTTTGGAGACACTTCAACATCTGAGTTCAGCAATATATAGTAATCGGCCGTTATATTTTTCAGGGCACGGTTGTATCCGCCGGCAAACCCATGATTTTTTTTCAGCTCAATAATGCGTACCCCGGGATAGTTTTTTTTCAGATGATCTATTGAATTATCGTCAGAACCGTTATCAGCCACAACTATTTCGGTATTTGCTCTTTTTGAATTTTCAATTACAGAAGGGAGAAAGATATCAAAAAGGTTTTTGCCGTTCCAGTTTAGGATCACTATCGCGATTTTAGGGTTTCCGGGCATTTTATTAGTTTATGAAGTTAGAAGTTTGGCCATTATCAGTGTCAGGTTTTCAATGCCAATTCCTTCTAATATTTTTGCTGTTTTTTTTAGCTTTTCGGTATCTTCTGAATTGATCAAAGCTTCAAGCTCTTTAATTTTTTTCCCGGTAAGCTCATCTTCAAGAAGTTCTCTGATCTTGAGTTTTTCTTTTTTCTCATCAGGGATACCAAGACTTTCAAGTTCAGCTATAATTGCTGACATAATCTCTTTAGCCTGAATTTTTATGGGATCTGTGTCTCTTTCTGTGCCAAATGCTGCAGTGTCTCTCAATTTCCAGCTGGCATAGTCATAACGCAGGTCTTTGATCATTTTTATTTTAGGACTATCTTTTCCGAAGATCCTTTCAAGGAAAATCAGAGTGCTGCTTTTCCATGCTTCAAGATCAAAGTTTTTTTCGTCTATCTGCTTTATTTGTTGTTTAAGTAAAAGTATCTCTTTTTCAGCCATTTTTTATATGATTAGAGTGTTAATTCGAGTGAAAAATACAACTTATATTAAAATAAACTCAATTGCAAGCAGGTAAAAATATTTTTATTTATATAACATAATTTAATCTCCCATATATTTGTTGATCACAGGGTAAAAAATATCAAAGTAACTGCTGCTTGCAGCAATTATTTGCTTTCCAAATAACCAGTTATCACCTCCGTTAAAGTCGGAAATAATTCCTCCTGCCTGTTTCAGGATAAATGCACCTGCTGCAACATCCCAGGCATGAAGTGCATGTTCGTAGAAAGCATCGAATCTGCCGGCAGCCACATATGACAAGTCAACTGCAGCAGAGCCCATACGCCGGATGCCACGCGAATGCTCCATCAGATATTTCATGGAAGCAATATATTTGTCTATCATATTGAAATCGTAATAAGGGAAGCCGGTACTGATCAGGGTTTCTTCAGGTTTCTTATTTGTGGCAGTGCTGATTTGAGTTCCGTTCAGATATGCAGGGCTTCCCTTCCACGCATAAAATATTTCATCACGGCCTATTTCATAAACTACGCCTAAAACCAGTTCCCGATTTTCCATTAAGGCTATGCTGACAGAGTGAGGGGTGATGCCATGCACAAAGTTGGTTGTCCCATCAAGTGGATCAACAATCCATCTATATTTTTCATCAGAAGAAGATGCCGTACCCTCTTCAGTAATGAAGCCTGCTGAAGGGATCAGCGGCTTTAATTTTTCCACTATCTGTAATTCGGCCGATTTGTCTACATAGGTAACTAAACTCGAAAGGCTTTTAAGTTTCACATCAGATTTTGTTATTTTACCTCCTTCTTGTTTTATAAAATTGCCGGTCTCTTTTGCAATTTTTTTAACATCCTGACAGAGGATTTGATAATTGATCATATTAAAAAAGTTAAATTAGATAATATTTGCCGACATATGTCCATTTGACAGGACAGAAAGCAGTTTTACCTTTACAAGTTCATTTATTAGTTTCTTTTGGTAAGGAACCTCAACCTTAATATAGTTTTCGCTGAACCCGCTTATTACTCCATTGTCTGTTTTTGATTCGAAGAGAACTGTTTTTTCTGATCCCGGATATCTGTTATAAAATGCACTCAACTTCTCTTCTGAGAGTTTAATATACATTTGGGTTCTTCTTTTTCGTTCATGTATGTCGACTTTTCCGGGTATTTTCAGGGCTTGTGTTCCTTTTCGTTCTGAATATGTAAAAGCATGCAACTGGGATATGTCCAGATTTTTAATAAATTCGTATGACTCCCTGAACAGCTCTTCAGTTTCTCCGTTGGTACCGGCAATTATATCAACCCCGATAAATGCATCGGGAATTAATTTGCGGATTTGCTTTACACGCTGAGCAAACAATTCTGCGGGATACCTTCTTTTCATTAATTTTAAAACAGTGTCCGAGCCTGATTGCAGAGGGATATGAAAATGAGGCATAATTATTTTTGAGTCTGCAACCAGTTTGATAATATCATCTTTTAACAGGTTTGGCTCTATTGAACCAAGGCGGAGACGCTTAAGTCCTTCTATTTTCAATATCTCTTCTAAGAGTTTTATAAAAGATTCACCTGTTGATTTTCCAAAATCGCCTATATTGACTCCCGTAAGGATTATTTCTTTAAAACCTTTGTCTATAATTTTTTCGGCTTCAGCAATAATGTTTTTTATTGAGTCGTTTCTGCTTCTCCCTCTGGAGTATGGAATAATGCAGTATGTGCAGAAATAATCGCACCCGTCTTGTATTTTAAGGAAACATCTTGTTCGGTCGCCCCACGACGATGCCTTATGATACTCTTTTATTTTCATAAGCGGCGAAATTTCTATCTTTGCTTCATCCCTTTTTTGCAGGCCATTAAGATATTCAGGAATACTGAATTTTTCTTCGGTTCCTACAATCAGGTCAACTCCTTTTATCGATCCTATCTCCCGGGGATTTAGCTGGGCATAACATCCGGCTACAACAACAATTGCATCGGGATTTGTTCTAATTGCCTGGCGTATGATATTCCTGCCGGCCTTTTCGGCCGGGGCTGTTACCGAACAACTGTTTATAACATATACATCTGCTTTTTCCCTGAAATCTGTCAGCTCAAAACCTGCTTTTACAAATGTTCCGGCTATTGTAGAAGTCTCAGAAAAGTTGAGTTTACATCCCAAAGTATAGAAGGCTGCTTTTTTTCCAACAAAGTTCATTTAAATTCATTCTCAAATAAATGCAAAGTTAGGAAAAAGCTAAATAATGACAAATATCAGAGAAGGTTGCTTGCAAGCTCTGCAAGGTAACTTCTTTCTCCCTTGATCAGGTTAATATGTGCAAATATATCCTGGTTTTTCATTTTATCAGTCATATAAGCCAGTCCGTTGGATTTCATATCTAAGTAAGGTGAGTCGATCTGCTGAAGGTCGCCGGTAAAGACCATTTTTGTTCCTTCACCTGCACGTGTTATAATAGTTTTTATTTCATGCGGTGTCAGATTTTGTGCCTCATCAATTATAAAAAATGAATTAGAAAGGCTTCTGCCTCTGATATAAGCAAGGGGAGTAATGACTAATCTCTCCTCTTTTTGAAGCTCCTCTATTTTTACATACTCTCTGCTTCTGGGGTTAAAAGCATGTTTAATAACGGTAAGGTTATCGAAAAGAGGCCGCATATACGGACTGATTTTTTCTAATGCGTCTCCGGGAAGAAAACCCAGGTCTCTGTTACCAAGGGCAACGATTGGCCTGGCAAGGAGGATCTGGTCAAAATTTTTGTATTGCTCAATTGCTGCAGCAAGGGCAAGAAGGGTTTTTCCGGTTCCTGCCTTTCCTGTCAGGGCAATTAATTTAAGTTCGGGATCCATCAATACATCAAGGCTGAATGTTTGTTCTGCATTGCGGGGTTTAATGCCGTAAGCGGGTTTTTTCTCAACCCTGACAATTTTATTATTTTTGGAATCAAACCTTGCCAGCACACTTGAACTGCTGTTTTTTAAAATAAAGCACTCATTTGCCTCCCAATGATAATCTTTTTTAACCTCTTCCGGAGCTAATGACCCTTTTTCATATAATTGGGCAATTAATGCTTCATTAAAATTATCGAAAGTAGTTATAGTTTTATCAAGAACATTTACATCTGTTACTTTATCTGTTTTATAATCCTCTGCACTTATGCCAAGTGATTTGGCCTTCATCCTCAGATTGATATCTTTTGTTACAAGTACGGTTCTTCTTTTAGGATAGGTATTTTTAATATATTCTGCTATGGCCAGTATTCTGTGATCCGGAATATCTTCACGGAATGAAGAAATAATTGTTTCTGAAAAGGGTTTTCCTGTTTCGATACGCAATTTTCCTTTTCCTTTACCAAGTGATTTACCACCATTAAAAAGCTCGTCGCCCACTATTTCATCAAGCACACGGACAAATTCCCTGGCCTGGTAATTGATAAGGTCATTGCCTCTTTTAAATTTATCTAATTCTTCCAGGATGGTGATAGGCAGGATTATATCATTATCCTGAAATTGATAAATACAGGTGTGATCATGTAGTATGACATTTGTGTCAAGAATGAAAATTTTACTCTTGCTGGTTTTGCTTAACATAGTACAAATATTAAATTTTTTTAAAAATAAATAAATTACCGTGATTTGTGATCTTGGATTTTAATTTTTAATAAACTTGCAGCAGTTAATAACTATATTTTGAAATACAATAAGACTCTTGAATTTTTATTTTCCAGGTTGCCAATGTATCAGAGGATTGGTCCTGCCGCTTATAAAAATAATCTGGATAATGCCCACCGGCTTGACGAATTGTATGGTTTTCCTCACCGGCAATTTAAAACAGTGCATATTGCAGGAACTAACGGAAAAGGTTCTGTTTCACATATGCTTGCTGCAATATTGCAGAAGGCAGGTTATAAGACAGGACTTTACACTTCTCCCCATTTAAAAGATTTTCGGGAAAGAATTCGTATTAATGGTAAGCCGATTAGTAAAATATCGGTAGCAAGATGGGTTGAAGAGATTATAAGATTGAATGTCCTGGAAGATATTGATCCTTCATTTTTTGAGCTTACCGTAGCTATGGCATTTGACTATTTTGCCAGGCACAATGTTGATATCGCCATTATTGAAACAGGTTTGGGGGGCAGACTTGATTCTACAAATATTATTACTCCGGAGGTTAGTATAATTACAAGTATTGGTCTTGATCATACCGATTTGCTTGGAAATACAATTGAAAGTATTGCTTTTGAGAAGGCAGGAATAATTAAACAGGGAGTACCTGTTGTTGTTGGTTCAAATAATGATAAGTTGAAAAAAGTTTTTATTGATGAAAGCACTAAAAAAGGCTCCGGATTATATTTTGCTGATAATGAATATGTTGTAAATTATGCACTGACAGATTTGAATGGTTGTCAGGTAGTATCAATCAATAAAAATGGTCAGCTTGTTTTTCCCGGATTAAGGCTTGATTTAAGAGGTTGTTATCAGCATAAAAATCTGCCGGCGGTTTTAAAGGCAATAGATATTCTCAAAGTAAAGGGGTGGAAAATTAAAGATATTAATATTTATGACGGTCTTTGCCGGGTGATGGAAATAACAGGGTTGCAGGGGCGATGGCAGATTATTGGCAATAATCCTTTAGTTATATGCGACACAGCACATAATGCCGATGCAATTGCAGAGGTAACAAAACAGATTAAAAAAATTGCTTATAAGAAACTTCATATTGTTTTTGGCATTGTAAGAGATAAGGATCCTTTAAAGATTTTAGAGCTGTTACCTCGTGATGCAACTTATTATTTTGCCAGGGCAAAAATACCAAGGGCAATGGATGAGAAAGAACTCAGTGGTATTGCACATCAATTTGGTCTTAAAGGAAAATCTTATCCTTCGGTAACGGAAGCTTACGATGCTGCAAAGGATAGTGCTGCAAAAGAAGATTTTATTTTTGTTGGAGGCAGTTCTTTTGTTGTAGCAGAAATTTTATGAATTATTTTTGTGGAAATAAAAATACCTTATATATTTGCACCGCTTTTGCAAATAAACGGGAGCATAGCTCAGCTGGTTCAGAGCACCTGCCTTACAAGCAGGGGGTCACTGGTTCGAATCCAGTTGTTCCCACTTAAAAATGAAAGAGTTA
>CAZLZJ010000038.1:0-21146 GCA_964563975.1 uncultured Prolixibacteraceae bacterium | reverse complement strand
TTATAGTTTATTTCCATACTTTTATTTTATTTTGTTTTAATTAATGATTCTTAACACTTTTTTAATTTTTTATAAGTAACTTCTTTAAATATTGTCACTTGGGTGATGAAAGGTTTTAATACTTTTTGATTTAAAAATAATTTTAGCATTTTAATAATTTAAAACTATTTCTATGAAAAAGATTGTGTTTCTCTTCTCGACTCTCCTTTTCATGGGAACAATGACAGCTTATTCTCAGACCAGAGTGATTAGCGGTAAAATAATATCTGCTGAGGATAATATGCCAATCCCTGGAGTTTCGATTGCCGTGCAGGGCACAACGCTGGGAACAGTTTCCGATATTGATGGTAACTATACCCTGCAGGTTCCTGAAGATGCACGGATACTTGTTTTTTCATTTGTAGGAATGGCAACTCAGGAGGTATCAATTGCAGGCAGAACGACCGTAAATGTAACAATGAAATTGCTAACAATAGGTGTTGATGAAGTGATAGTGGTAGCTTATGGAACTATATCCAGAGAAGCTAAAACCGGTTCAACAACACAGGTTGAAACCGCACAACTTGCAGAGACACCTGTTGTCAGTATTGATAAAGCGTTGAGCGGGAAAGTTCCCGGATTGATGGTTACAACAGCAGGGGGGCAGCCGGGAAGCAACAGTACCATCCGTATCCGCGGAACAAGTTCGGTAAATGCAGGCAATGAACCTCTTTATGTAATTGACGGTATACCTGTTATGATAGGAGACCAGTCAGAAGCCAGTACTACATCTAATGCGCTATTTGCACTTAATCCTTCTGATATTGAGTCTATTACAGTACTGAAAGATGCTGCAGCCGCATCTGTTTACGGCTCCAGGGCCGCTAATGGTGTTATTTTGATCACTACCAAATCGGGTAAAGCGGGAGAAGCTAAGATCAGTTTCCGTGCTTCAACAGGTTTTTCTCAATTGGCTAACGATAATAATTATAATCCCATGAATAGCCAGGAGATATGGCAATATCTGCGCGATGCAGTAATTAATTCAGGAAAAGATCCTGATGACCCTACAGGATATGGGAATACTTACTTTCCGAAATCACTTTTGGCAGGCCCGCAGACAAATTGGTTTAAATCAGGATTGCGGAATGGTAAAACTCAAAAATATGAACTTACTGCCAATGGAGGTACCGATAGAATTACCAATTACCTCTCTGCAGCTTATGAAGATATTGAAGGTATGGTTATTGGAAATAATTTTAAAAAGCTCAATTTTCGCGTCAATAATGATTTTCAGATAACAAAAGATATTAAAATTGGCTCAAAAATAGGGCTTTCCAGAATGATCAATGAAGATATTGGAACAGGCAGTTTGTCATATCTCAATCCCTTCTTTGGAGCAATGATGATCCTTCCATGGACACCAATGTACAATGAGGATGGTTCATTCAATACCAATATTCCTGAGAACAATAATATTAATCCGCTTTTTTCAGCCAATACAAATGAGGCGTGGGATAAGCAGTTCAGGCTACATGGAACCGGATATCTTGAATATAAACCGATTAGTCAGTTGGTGCTAAAGACAAATAATTCGGCTGAGCTTACCAGTGGTGAAGCTCGTATGTTCGGCCAGCATGTAACAGGCTACACCCAGGATTTTGTTTATATGAACAGATATAATTATCAGTTGCTGACAACCTCCAACACTGCCCGTTTTAATGATTCTTTTTTGAACAGGCATCTGTATAGTATATTAGTAGGGCAGGAAGCACAAAACTTCAGAATGAGCTATCTTGATGGTGAATCACCAAATATTAATCTGGATATTCCCTATCCGACAACTTCTACACAGGCTGAAGATCAGGTGGGTTATAATGAAGGGGAATATACGATGTTATCATTTTTTGGAATATTCGATTATAATTTTGATTCAAAATACTTTTTGCAGGCAAGTATCAGATGGGATGGAAGCTCCCGTTTCGGGTCCAATAATAAATATGGAACTTTTTGGTCAGTTGGCGGATCCTGGAATATGAATGAAGAGGGTTTCATGAAAAATAATTTTGAATGGGTTAAATTGGCAAAAGTTCGTGCCAGCTATGGGATAAATGGTAATAATCAGATTGATAACTATCTTCAATATGGGGTTTACGGCGCAAGGGAGTATAATGCTTCTTCGGGTATGGCTCCCGACCAGCTTGGAAACCCGGACCTTACCTGGGAGTTGAATAAAACATATAATCTGGGGCTTGATCTTAATTTTTTTAACAGATTGAATATCACTTTCGACTTTTATGAAAGATTTACAGAAGATATGCTGCTCCGGGATCGTTTGTCGTGGACAACAGGTTTTTCAAGTCTTATGCGTAATGTTGGCAGTATGAAAAATACCGGACAGGAGTTCAGCATATCGGGCGATATTGTAAAGCAGCCTGATTTTAATATTGAAGCAGGAGTTAACTTTGCTCATAACAGGACTAAAATTATAGATCTTGCAGGAGAGGATGAGATTGGATCATTCTTAGTTCAAAAAGTAGGATACTCTTTATATACATTCAAGCTGCACGATTATGCCGGTGTTAATCCGGTAAACGGGGAGGCGTTATGGTATGATGATGATGGAAAGATCACCAATAATTATAATAAATCACGCCAGATATATTGTGGAAGCCCTGAACCTAAATTTATAGGCGGCGGCTACCTTAATGCATCATGGAAAGGAATATCATTGGTGGGAACTTTTGATTATAAAACAGGGCATGTTATAGATGTAATGAACGAAGCCCGTTATATGAGATCTGATGGTTATAACTGGTATGGAAATCATGCCAATACTTCGCTTGATTATTGGAAAAAGCCCGGTGACATTACGGAAACTCCGAAACCAATGGTTGGCAATTCAAGCGAGTCGAATGCTTTTTTAAATACCAGATGGTTAGAGAAAGGGGATTATCTGCGCCTGAAAGAAATTACACTGGCATACGACCTGCCTGCTTCTGTTATGAATTCACTGAATTTTATGGACAGGATCAGGATATATGCAAGTGCGTATAATCTTTATACTTTTCATAGCCTGAATACTTTCGATCCCGAAAGAGGAAACGATGGGCATGCATATGCTATATATCCGACCGCTAAAAATTTTATTTGCGGAATCGAATTATCATTTTAAACCCTATTAAAAAAGATTACAATGAAACGAATAGTTAAAAATATAATAGTTGCAGCAGGGTTAATATCTCTTTTTGCCGGATGTGTAGATTTTTTGGAAAAAGAACCCGTACTTCAACAAACATCGGAACTCACCCTGAGTTCATTTGAAGGATTAAACAGTGCAACGGTAGGGGCATATACTTTGTTATATTCAGTCGACTGGTATGGCGGTTATTTTGTTCTTTCTTCTGAAATGAGAGGAGGAAACGGCAAACTAAAACCAAATGATGCCGGTTATCAGTTTGATGCCTACACATGGAACTATACGGCAGAACGCACCGAAAATCTTTGGGATAAAGCATATACGGCTATTGCCCGTGCAAATAATGTCATCAACTCGATTCCTGATTTTGAGGGTAAAGAAGATGAGAAGGCCATACTTCAGAACTATATGGCAGAGTGTCTGTTTATAAGGGCAATTGCTCACTTTGATCTGGTAAGGCTTTATGCACAGCCATATTCACATAGTAAAACAGGCTTGGGTGTTCCTGTTGTGACTGAAACGAAGATCGACGAGCCACCGCGCAATACAGTGGAAGAAGTGTATACAAGAGTTGTGGATGATCTGAAAAAGGCAGAGTCCCTTTTTGGAGATTATAAGAGAAAAGGCGGGGCGGATCCGAAAGGTTTTGCAACCAAAGAGGCTGTACAGGCACTTTTGGCACGAGTGTACCTCAATATGGAAGATTGGCAGAATGCTGCCGATTATGCAACTAAGGTAATTGATTCCGGAAAATTTAAGATGTGGACAGCGGAACAGTATGTAACTGTTTCTGAAAATCCAAATGGTGCATGGGGGCGTGAGACAGAAGGAAGTGAAGTAATATTTGCCGTCTATGGAGCTTTGGGAAATTCGGGATTTCCGGGGCAGGAGGGTATTGCTTATATGACAAATCCAAAATTTCATGGTGATGCATGCGCTTCAAATGACCTGCTAAATCTCTTTGAGGAAGGGGATGTCAGACGTGATCTGTTTTATTCCGATCCTGAGGGGCGTGCAATCTTTGAAGGTATCTTTTGGACAAATAAATATCCCAGTAAAACTGGTGATGGAAATACAAATAATACACCTGTGCTGAGGTTGTCGGAAATGTACCTTATAAGAGCTGAAGCTATCCACAAAGGAGCTTCCATAAGCGGTGTTACCCCTGTGGATGATTATAATGTTATAAGAACCAACAGGGGGCTTCCGAAGAGAATAGAGAGTGTAGTACTTTCAGATATATCTGATGAACGCAGAAGGGAGTTGTGCTTCGAAGGACATATTCTATTTGATCTGGCACGCCGTAAAGAGAGCTTGGTGCGTAACGACTATATCGGAGAATCAAATCAAAATATTAATTTTCCTGATAATAAATGGGCTGTGCCAATACCAAAAGCTGAATTTGACGGTAATGAAAATATGGTTCAAAATCCATTTTAACAACTAAAATGATCTGATTATGAAAAAATTGAATTATATAATATTGACAACTCTTGCATTGATGATAATCTTTGGCTGTGAGCAGGAAGATATCCTGTTTACTCAAGATATGGCTAATGTAGGGTTTTACGGTTCTTCTGCCAGTATGTTGGAAATGGATAAAGAGAATAAAGGGAAAGATTCACTTACGGTACAGATACTGGTCACTGCTTCTGTAACTTCCCCTTCCATCGATGTTACTTTTGATGTTGACGATACCTGGTATAAGAAAATCGGCGATTTATATTATGAGATCACTGACGATGATACTATACAGGTTAACCCTGCAATCGAAGGGGTGGATTTTAAAGTGGTAAGCGAAAAAAAGGTTACTATCCCCGAAGGTTATGGTTATGCGCCTGTAGTAGTTGCTGCTATTGATAATGATTATTATGACCCCTTGGGAAATAAATCATTTCGCCTTAAGATCACCGGTAACAGTTTGGAATATGACCTCTCTTCCGAATCGGTAATGAAGATTACAATAGTTGATGATGATCATCCTCTTGGGTGGATGCTGGGCGACTATATATCGAATGTTACCGAAACCGCCAATGGCAACAAGGAACATCCTGTAAATATCGTTGCAATTGACGGTGAAACAGACAAGGTTAAGATTTACGGTATGGCAGGGCAGGCCTTCGGACCTCCATTAGCTGATCCATATTTTATCTTAGGTACAGTTAGTGAAGATTATACAACTATTACAATTAAAGCGGGCCAGTCATGGGACAGCTGGGATTGGGGACCGGTAACACTTAAAGTATGGGAAGATGATAACGGTGAAGGTGAAGAAGTTAAAGATTTGATTGGGTATATAAGTACTGATAATGGGGTGAAGATTACATTCAGACAACAATATACCTTTTATATCACTTCAGGAGTCAATGAAGGATTGGGCTTGCAGTGGGCATGGAACTCTGATGCAAATCCGAACAGCCCGGTTGCTGTCTGGACAAGGAAATAATGAATAATTTTAATGACTATGAAAAAAATAATATTATATATTGCCGCGATATTTTTAATAGGTGTTTATATCGCCGGATGCAACCAACTTGAAGATTATGAATCTTCCGAAGTGTTGTCAAAACCAACAGCTACTCTTTCTGTATCCGCAGTTGCAGATTCAGGTTTTGTTCTGGCTGTTTCAACCGATATGGCAGGATACCTTGGTTATGCAATATCGAGCGACACATCCAGGTCATTGTCCGAGGCAATAAGTATTCTTTCACTCTCTTTGAGTGGCGGTTCGGGGATTGTTGCCAATCAGGCATTTAAATTTTCAGCAGCAAAAGATACAACAATAAATGTGAAAGGATTGATGCCAAATACATATTATAAAGTATTTGCAGCTTCAAATAATCTTGACGGAGTTGAGTCTGAAATTCTCTCTTTTTTATTGAAGACCAACGATGGAACCGGGCCTGAGTTTGTATCCTCTTCTCCTGCTGTTTCCAATGAGGCAGCTGTACCGGTGGGAAGTGACATTGTTCTTACATTTAATGAACCTGTTAAGGTAAATACAGATAAAAAATTCATTTTTACCTACTATTTTGAAAATGTAACTGTGGAGATCAACCCTGATGAAAGTTATGCGTCGGGAAATAAAATTACCATTCCACAGCCTCATGAAGGCCATCCGGGAGATTACTTTTTCCTTTCATGGGAAGAGGGAGTGGTTACCGATCTGTCGGATAATCCCTGTGCGGAAAGAATAAGCGGTGTTGTAGAAGGATCTCTCAGAGGTAACTATTACCGGTTTGAATTTTTGAATTTTTCTGTTGTTAAAGCTTCTGTTGTACCTGAAAATGATTCAGTGGTGGCAGATCATAGCTTTGTTGTAGATATAAGTTTTCCTTTTACAATAAAATTGGAAAAAGACCTGGATCCCGATATGGTGAAATTCAGATATACTAACTGGCTTGGAACGGTTACAACAGAAGTGGTTGCTGCCCGTAATTGTGAAATTGTAAATGATACCACATTGAGGATAACTCAACCACATTATCCTGCCAATGGTGACAGAATTGCACTCTACCTGGCAGAAGGTGTTATCTCTGATAAATATGGAAATTTTAATGACCTGTCTGAATATCAGATAAAATGGACTTTAGGTGATTTTACAATTCCGGAAGATATAGAGCCTGAATCAGGAAGTGTGGTCACAAGTCAGTTATTTGATATATTTATTAAGTTTGATTTTCCAATTTCGGTTGTGCCCGATGCACCTGCTGATGTCATAACAATGACTTATATTGATGAGGATGGCTCTGAAAGTATAAATAATGTTACAGACTATTTTGTACATCCTGAAAATGACTCTGTATTGGTAATTCAAACTCCGCAGGAGATTAGTTTTGGCAGTAATGTGATTCTTAATATTGCCGAAAATGCAGTCCGCGATGCTGATGGCAATGTTAACCTTGAATTACAGGAAAAAATTTATTGGATGGTGCCAAAATTAGCTTCCGGCATTGATGTTCTTATCGGGCAGTATATCGTAAGCGGGGAATCTTATTTCGATGGATCATTGGTTACGGATATCGTTACAATTGAGTTGAATGAGGATATCCCCAATAGTGTACTTATTACAGGTTTGTTTGAAAGTATGGTAGGAGAAAGTGAAGCGGTAATAGGAATCTATGATCCTGAAAATTCAATTTTGACTATTGATGAACAGGTAATAGCAGCCGGAGGCGGTATGATATTTACTGTTTTTTCAGATCAGACTGATGATTTTGCCATAAGGTCTTATGTGCTTGAGGATGGATCTATGCAGTCAGATCTTGCGCTTGGAGTGTATGACGACAGTTTTAACTGGCTTGGATATGGAGAGTATTTACCCGAGGTTACCTGGGAAAAGAGCTCCAATAAGTCAGCTTATTTGAAAGATAAGAGTGCTGCCGGTGTAAAAAAGATTAATCTTAAGAGAATTTCTAAAAGGATTAAGTAGTATTTTTTAAATTAGTTTAAAGAAATAAATATATTTGTAAAAAACCCAACTTGTTGAAAGAGTTGGGTTTTTTAAATTCAAAGGAGAATATTGTTTTATAACTGTATGGTAGTGATGTAGTAACTGAACTTTAACGATCTTATAATGTTATAGTATTGAATAGATGAAACAGTGTTTATTTATATTGGTTATCCTGTCATTTTACCTTAGTGGCACGGGGGTGGTCATACCTGAAGAGAGAGCCAGAAAAGTGGCTTCCAATTTTCTGTTTGGCCTGGAACATCCTGTAAGATCTGTCAGCTTCTATGGGGATAGTGAAGATTCGGGTATGTATATAATTAATTTCATGCCTGAAGGGTGGGTATTGGTATCGGGTAATACCGGAACACGACCGGTAATCGGATATTCTTATACAGGATATTTTGACTTTAATAATATTTCGTCTAATGTTAAAAGTTGGCTTGATGATCAGAAACGCCAGATCATTTATGCTAAAACGGAGGTGCAGTGGAGTGATGAATGGGATATTCTTGAGAAACAAAAACTGCCGGTTTTAAAGGCGGCAAGTTCTGTTGCACCTTTGTTGAAAACAAAATGGGATCAGGGGGCAGGGTGGAACCGGTTTTGTCCGCCCTATGCAAATGGCCCGGGCGGGAAAGCATATATAGGTTGCGTTGCTGTGGCAATGGCACAGGCATTATATTATTTGAAATTTCCGGAAAAACCTATGGGACAAAAAAGTTACCAGCTGGCTCCTTATGGTATAATTAGTTTAAATTTTGATAAGGAGCCTGCATATCAATGGGATAATATGTCGCTTACATCTTCTGACGACTACAATGCAAAATTGCTTTATCACTGTGCAGTTGCTGTGGAGATGGATTTTGGGGGAGAGGGGTCGGGAGCCTATACTACGAGGGTTCCTTTTGCTTTCCAGAGATATTTTGGATTTACTCCTTCTGTGGAGACTGTTTCACGTTATAAAGATGAGCAAGAATGGGTTGCGCTTCTGAAATCGGAACTTGATAAAAAAAATGTACTTATCTATTCAGGATATCCCGATACGGGAGAAGCCGGCCATGCATTTAATATTGACGGTTATGATTTTAACGGATTTTTTCATTTTAATTGGGGCTGGAATGGAAAATATGATGGTTATTTTTCAATTAACTCCTTAAAACCCGGGAATTATAACTTGGTTAAAGACCACCGGGCCGTAATCGGCATATCAAAGCCATATTGGGGCCCAACAGATATTACACTCAGTAATTTGAGTGTAAAAGAGAATATGCCTGCAGGGACAGTTGTTGGAGATATCACGGTTACAGACTATTCAGAAAATGATCACTTTATATTTGAGGTTTTTGGGGCACCCCTTTTTTTGGGCAGTGGTTATGCTCCTGCAAAATTTTATGAAGAAAATATGCAGTTAAAAACTTTGGAGCCTTTATTATCAGGGCCTTATCCTGAAGTGGCCACAATCAGAGTGACAGATAGTGAAGGATATGTGTTTGAAAAGCTTTTCGAGATTGTAGTAACAAAAGTGATAAATGCAACAACAACAGCCGGGATGAATAATTTCAGAGTTTATCCCAATCCCGCAACCAATACAATATATGTGACCGGGGGTGAAGAGTTGAAGTATTATAAAATTATTGACATTACAGGAAAAACTCTTCTCTATTCCGGGAGATACAATAACGGAATCGATATCAGCTCTGTGAAAGAGGGTATCTACATTTTTGAATTTTCAGATATGAACAATAAAAAACAGGTTCACAAAATTGTTGTTCGAAAGTAGTTTGAAAATGATTTTTCTGTCAGGTTTTTCTTTTTTTCTTTTTTGCTGCGGGAAACAATACATTATTTAAAATTAAACGGTAACCGGGTGAATTGGGGTAGAGGTTCAGGTCTGTTGGCGGATCTCCAACCAAATGACGGTAATCCTCAGGGTCATGACCCCCGTAAAATGTCCAGAACCCTTTTCCTTTTTCACCATGTATATACCTTGCCTCTTTTGCCGGTTTATTTTCACCCAGAATAAGCACATTCGGCTTAATTACCTCTTTTCTGAAAGCTGTGGTTTGCCCCATGAACCCTTTAATCATATTCATGTGATTTTGACAAAGCATTGTTGGCACCGGATCCCATTTGGCTGAAAATTCAAAAAGGATAAAGTAATCATTTTCACGGTCTACTTTTCTGAAATTTGTTGCATCGATATCAGAAAACTCATAGATATTGGGATCTTTTTCCAATTTGAAGTTTTCAAAGGCAAATGTTTTTGAAAAGTCGAGTTTTTCATCAGCATCGGGATCGGCAGGATCGCCGTCAAACATCGGAGCACAAATATCTATTCCTGTAGCAGCTCTTGCAATATCATAAGTGTCGGTAGCTGCACACATGGCAAAAAGGAACCCTCCGTTAACAACATATTTATCAATCTCTGCAACAACAAAAGATTTCAACTCCGAAACTTTTAAAAATCCCAGCTTTTCCGCCAGCTCTTTGTTAATACTCACCTCTTGCTGGTACCATGGCATATGACGGTATGTTTTCCAGAATTTGCCAAATTGCCCTGTGAAATCTTCATGATGAAGATGTAACCAGTCATATTCGGCAAGTTTGCCGTTTAGTATCTCTTCATCGTAAATTATGTCGTATTCAATCTCCGCATAGGTCAAAACAAGGGTTACCGCATCATCCCAGGGTCGTTTGTTGGGGGGAGTGTAAACAGCAATTTCAGGTGCTTTGTTCATACTTACTGCATCCTGGTTTACATCAGGTTGCGCTATCTCGTTCAGTACAGCTGCTGCCCGGGCATCAGAAATGGTTTCAAAACTAACCCCCCTGATAACACACTCTTTTTCAAGGACAGGAGTGTGTTGCATAAGAAAACTTCCGCCCCTGTAATTTAGAAGCCACTTTACCTCATTGTCTGTCCGGAGAGCCCAGTAAGCTATTCCATAAGCTTTCAGATGGTTTTTTTGGGATTCATCCATCGGGATCAACAGGTGAATGGCACTTATCTGAAAAGTCAGAAAAAAGATACCTGCGGTCAGTACAAATCCTTTAAGTGCTTTTCTGCAGTTCATTTCTAATAATTTCTTCCGGTTCATATTGCATTCTCTTTTAGAATGCATATCCTACAGTTATTAAAACGGGGAGTTATTGTCTGTATTATACAGATCATCAAAATTTGTACCTTTTAATATTTCCGCTCCAATTGACTCCTCATCATCATCCATATTCATTTTCGAGCTGAAAGTTTGAGACATTGAAGGATAACCGTAACTGAAACTTTTTTCCATATCACTAAATTTTGCCAGTTCTTTTTTAAATGCCAGATGTACTTCTCCGGTAGCTCCATTACGATGTTTTGCAATAATAATTTCTGCTACTCCCAGAAGTGAGTTACCTGAATCATCTTCAGTGATGCCATAATATTCAGGGCGATGGATAAAGGTGACAATATCGGCATCCTGCTCAATTGCCCCCGATTCGCGAAGATCGGATAGCTGGGGCCTTTTTCCTTCCCTTGACTCAACCGAACGGTTTAATTGTGACAGTGCAAGGATTGGAATATCCAACTCTTTGGCTATTGCTTTTAAAGACCGGGAGATATTACTGACCTCCTGCTCCCTGCTTCCGCGCCCTTCGTTGCCGGATGTCATAAGCTGTAAATAATCGACTATGACAATCTGGATATCATGTTGCATCTTTAAGCGGCGGCATTTAGCCTTAAACTCAAAGATAGAAAGGGCAGGAGTGTCATCAATAAAGATTGAAGCCTTTTCAAGTGTTGAAATTTTTCTGTTTAGATGTTCCCACTCATAGTTTTCAAGTCTTCCGGTTTTTAATTTTTCTGATCCAAGCTCTGTTTCTGCTGCTATCAGTCTGTTTACCAATTGTATTGAGGACATTTCAAGTGAAAAAACAGCAACAGGCCTGTTGTGCTCTACTGCCATATTCCTGGCCATGGTAAGCACGAATGCGGTCTTTCCCATTGAAGGGCGGCCGGCAATAACAACCAGATCTGTTTTTTGCCATCCTGATGTGATGCGGTCTATTGCGGTAAATCCCGAAGGTACACCGCTAAGTCCGTCTTTCTGATTTCTTGCCTTTTCTATCTGAATAATAGCCTCATTTAGCACAGGTTTTATGGGAACTATCTCTTTTTTAATATTTTTTTCAGCTACCCTGAAAAGAGATGATTCGGAAAAGTCAATCAGATCATCAACGTCTATAGTGTCATCATACGATTTACTCTGTATTTCGGAAGATACTCTTATCAACTCTCTCTGTATGAATTTTTGAGCAATTATACGTGCATGAAATTCAATATGAGCAGCCGAAGCAACTCTTCTGGTCAGTTGTGTTATGTAGCCTGCACCCCCAATCTCCTCAAGCTGGTCACGGTTTTTAAGTTCCTGTGTAACCATAAGCAGATCAACCGGTTTACCATGCATTGACAACTCTTTTATAGCTTCAAATATTTTCCGGTGTTCCTCTTTATAAAAACTTGATATGTCAATTATGTCGGCTACAGTGACATAAGCATCTCTTTCTAACATAAGTGCACCTAAAACTGCTTCTTCAACTTCAATGGCCTGTGGAGGCAGTTTTCCATATTGTGCATTTATTTCGTCGATAGTCATTGTTTTTTGTTGCTTACTCTGATAAGTTTTGTTTTTAATATTTTCAGTTGGCATTGTTTTTTTTGAAAAAATATTTGAATATGATCAAAAATATAAAAATAAGGTTGTCGTCCGGCAAGTTTAATTTATTTTTAGTTGTTAACTGATTTTATTCACAAATGTTAATTAGTTTTAATTTTGTCTGTGATAATTTCAGTAAGTAACTGTTTAAGTGTTAATCCCATTGCTTTTATTTGCCGGGGGATGATGCTGGCAGCCGTCATTCCCGGAGTAGTATTGACCTCCAGAAAATAGAACTCCTCACCTTTCAGTATATAATCTATCCTGATAATTCCGGAACATCCGCATAAGTCATATATTTTTGAACTTAGCTGACGGCACTTTTCAGAAAGATGCCCGGGGAGTCTTGCAGGTGTTATCTCATCTGTTGCTCCGGGGGTATATTTTGCTTCAAAGTCAAAAAACTCATTTTTTGGAATAATCTCCGTAATCGGGAATATAATAGTTCCGGTTGATAGTTTTATAAGTCCGCAGGTATACTCTCTCCCTTCGATAAACTCCTCGACTATTGCTTCGTTGCTCTCTTCCCAGGCTTTTAAAAGGGCTGATTTAAGTGAGCCTGCTCTTTTGACTTTGGTTATTCCGAAACTTGACCCTCCGGCATTTGGCTTGACAAACAGTGGTAATCCAAGGTCAGATAAGACAATATTTTCATTTATCTCTTCTCCCCGGCCTATTATGGCCGATTTTGCCAATGTTATTCCGAATCCGCGAAGATAGTTGCTGCAGAACCATTTATTAAAAGTCAGAGATGAGGAGTAAATATTACTGGTAGAGTAGGGAATCTTTAGCAGCTCAAAGTATCCCTGCAGGATACCATTTTCACCGGGTGTGCCGTGAATAGTGATATATGCAAAGTCAAAGGATATTTTTTTTCCTTCCAAATTGAAACTAAAGTCCGATTTATCAACTGTTGTAAAAGGCTTATTATCCCTTATAATGATCCAGCCGGTACTTTTTATATAAACCAACCAGGGATTAAATTTGTTACGGTCAATTGCTTCAAAAATATTGTCCGCACTTTTTATTGATACTTCAAACTCTGAAGAATCGCCTCCGGCGATAATTGCTATATTAGGTTTTTTGCTCATTTCTGTATTCAATATAGTTTTTCCACTTTTCAATCACTCCTGTCATATCTTCAGGAAGAGAGGAGTTGAATAACATTTTTTCTCCTGTTGCGGGATGTTTAAAACCCAGTGTTTTTGCATGCAGTGCCTGTCGCGGAAGCAAAATAAAACAATTTTGAATAAATTGCCTGTATTTGGCAAAAGTTGTTCCCCGTAATATTTTGTTGCCTCCATATTCCGGATCATTGAAAACCGGATGGTTTATATACTTCATGTGGACTCTTATCTGGTGGGTACGTCCGGTTTCCAGTCTGCATTCAACAAGGCTTATATAATCAAAATCTTCAAGTACTTTATAATGTGTGACTGCATATTTCCCATGCTCACCGCCGGGGAATACGGTAAATATTTGTCTGTTATTCAGACTTCTTCCTATGTTGCCTGTAATTGTTCCCGATTTTTCCTTCGGGCTGCCCCATATAAGTGCATGATAAAGCCTTTCGGTGGTTTTAGCATAAAACTGCCCGGCCAACCTGCTTTTTGCCTGTTCGGTTTTTGCAATAACCAATAATCCGGAAGTGTTCTTATCAATTCTGTGTATAAGTCCGGGTCGCGGGTCTTTTTTGTTAAAAAGGGGAAGATCTTTATAATGCCAGGCAAGAGCATTTGCCAGTGTTCCCGTATAGTTGCCGTGTCCCGGATGTACAACCAGCCCGGGCGGTTTATTAATAACTAAAATGTACCCGTCTTCATATACAATATTGAGAGGAATATTTTCAGGGATTATTTTTAATTCCCTGCGGGGATAGTTCATCAAAATTACTATCTCATCGCCCGGCTTTACTTTATAATTTGGTTTAACCGGATTTCCGTTTACCCTGATATTGCCTGCATCGGCAGCTGCCTGAATTCTGCTTCTGGATGCACCTTCTATATGATTAGTCAGGTATTTATCGATTCTTAATGCAGATTGTCCCCGGTCTGCTGTCAGCCGATAATGTTCAAACAGATCTTCTCCGTTTGCAGTACTGTTATCTGACCGGTTTAATTCCATTAGCGGTGATTACTGATTGTTATCTATTTTCGATTGGTCTGTTGTTGCCCATATATCAACTGAGGTTCCCGGCTGTATTGCTGTTGCATCTTTTATATTGGGATTTTGCATAAATATTTTAGCATTTGCCGTGTCCTGTGTGGTGCTTACCGACTTATCAAAAATTACAACACCGGTATTAAGCATTGAATTGGCAAGGACGATTTTCGCCTCGTCAACAGTAAGTCCTCTCAGATCAGGGAGAGTTGTAATTTTTCCTCCATATTCCCTGCCTACAACAAGGTCAACTTTTACTCCTTTAGGAACTTTTTCGCCGGGAATTAACTTTACAGGTCCCATTTTTGCATCCAGTACAAGATTATTATATTCTGATGGCTGATATGAAATATTGCCTGTCGACAAGCCGCTGTTTTCAATAAGCACTAATGCCTGGCGAAGAGAAATATCGGTCAGTTGAGGCAGGGTAACCATTTCAGGCTGAGTTGAGTTTATAGTAAGAGAAATTGTTCTGTTTTGCTTAACACCGTGGCCTGCTTTTGGTATCTGATCTACAATCACTCCGGGAGGCGCTTCGTCTAAAAAGATAGAGTCTGTTATAATTATTCTCAATTCGTGATTTTTTGCAGCTTGGGCAGCTTCTGCAGGAGATAGTCCGTAAAAATCAGGAACGGGATTTGACTGACCGTGTCTGGTATATATTTTTAAACCCTGCATTGTTATTAACAGTAATATAAATAAGATAAGAGCAGCAAGCAACAGGTTATTTAAAAATTTTTTACTGAACAGAAATTTGGAAAAACTCATAGTGCAATGGTAATCTTTTTAAAAACAAAATTAAATTAAAAAAAATATGCAGCTAATAATTATAGATAAAAAACTTTAAAAGGTAGCCAGTACATTATAGATCGAATCTCTCTCCACCGGGGTTCTGTTCATCTTTTTTATCATGTTGATCAGCTCTTCCCGGCTTGCGGCGGGATTTTCATCAGAACCCGCCATGGTATATATGCGGGTTGAATTATCAATAGTTCCATCTAAATCATCAACACCGAATTCAAGTGCAATGGATGCAGCCTGTTTACCGATCATCGGCCAGTAAGCTTTGAGGTGAGGGATGTTATCCAAAAATATTCTGGATACAGCATAATTTTTTAAATCTTCAATTAGTGAGACTTCATTGATATTTGAAAAGTCATTATTTATATTTCTGAATTTCAGAGGGATAAATGCATTAAAACCATTGGTGTTATCCTGAAGGGTTCTCAGGCGGTTGAGGTGGTCTGCCCGGTGAGTGTAGTTTTCGATTAATCCGTAAAGCATGGTTGCATTTGTCGGAATTCCTGTTTTATGAGCAGCAGCATGGATCTCTAACCATCTCTTTGCATCTATTTTATCAGGACAGATTTTTGCTCTTATTTTTTCATCAAATATTTCTGCTCCTCCGCCCGGCATAGATTGCAGCCCGGCATCTTTCAATATTTTAAGTCCTTTGTCTGCCGGGATCCCGGCTATGCTACACATATAATCAATCTCAACGGCAGTGAAAGCTTTAATATGTAATTGAGGCTCCTGTTGTTTAATGGAGCTTATCATATCTGCATAGTAATAGAGATCACGCCCCGGATAAACTCCGCCTACAATATGCACCTCCTTTGCTCCGGAAGCAGCATGTATTTTTATTTTTTTTAAAATTTCGTCTATAGTGTATTCCCAGGCGCCTGCTTCACCTTTTTTTCTTTTGTATGAACAGAACCTGCAGTTGTTGATACAGATATTAGTTGGTTCAATATGGAAATTGTGGTTAAAAAAAACATGGTTTTCATTGAACCGCTTTTTTACAATATCAGCCAGCACTGCAAGTAATCCAAGGTGTGCCGAGGAGAATAATATTATTGCTTCGCCGGGAGTGATCCTTTCTGCTGAAAGGACTTTTTCGGCTACCCTTTTCAGGTTACTGTCAAGATGCAAAAGAGTAATAATATCTTTTCCCACCGGAGTTATTTGATAAGTTCATTAAAAATGCAAAAAGGTAAAGAATTTTTACTCTCTACCTTTCTGCAAGAGATATATATTTTGACATAAATTATCTTTTATGCCTGGGTTCATCTGATACTGTCAATCTTTTTCTTCCTTTGGCACGGCGGGCTTTTAAAATCTTTCTGCCATTTACTGATGACATTCTTTCCCTGAAACCATGTTTATTTTTTCTTTTTCTGTTTGATGGCTGAAAAGTTCTTTTCATCTCTTTCTGTTTTTATTGCCTGTCAATAATTTCGGTTTGCAAAAGTAGCTGTTTTTTTAGTTCCTGCAAGCACAATAGTTATTTTTTTACAGAAAAGCGAAATCCTATACCATGAATGTTAACAATTTTAATGTCAGGATCTGCTTTAAAATACTTTCTAAGCCGTGAAATAAAAACATCTAAGCTTCTTCCAAGAAAATAGTCATTTGATCCCCATATGGTTTCCAATATCTCTTTTCTGCTAAGCACTCTGTTTTTATTTTGAACAAAAAGCTTTATCAATTCAGTTTCTTTGATTGTAAGTTTTTTAATATTTTCTTCAAAAGAGAGAGAAAGCTGGTCGGGAATAAAAATAAACTTACCTATTTTTTCGGTGCTCTCTTCTTGTTGTCCGTTTATGGTACTGTTGCTCCTTTTCAGGAAAATTTTTATTTTCAGTAACAGCTCCTCCAGATTGAATGGTTTTGTGATATAATCATCGCCGCCTATGGTAAGTCCTGCTATTTTATCTTCAGTCATGGACCTTGCTGTCAGAAAAATAATTGGTATCTGCTCATCACTTTTGCGGATTTGTTCCGCAACTTTAAAACCATCAATTTTTGGAAGCATAACATCCAGAATAACAAGATTATAGACATTTTCCTTATACAGCTTCAAAGCTTGCTCCCCGTTTTCTGCAGTGTCAACCTGATAGCTGTTGCGTTCTAAATTATCCTTTACGATGAAGCGGAGGGCGTCATCATCTTCTACTAACAAAAGTTTTATTGACTTCATTTTTTATGGGTAATAGTAAGTGTAAATATACTTCCTCCAAAGGGATTTTCATCAACTTTAATTTTCCATCTGTGTGCGCCGGCAATTTTTCTGACATAGTCAAGCCCCAGTCCAAATCCTTTAACATTGTGAATGTTGCCGGTATGAACCCTATAAAATCTTTTGAATATTTTTTTTCTGTACTTTTTGGGTATTCCGATTCCGTTATCAATGAAATTGATTATGTAATTGTTGTTTAAATGCTCTATTTTAATTTGAATTTCGGGAGTTGTGTCACAATATTTTACACTGTTTTCAATGATATTTAACACAAGATTGTTAAAATGAAACTTATCTGCAATAATATATAAAGGCTGTTTGTCTGTTTTTAAAATGATTGTGGATTTTTTGCCTGAGTCTGATTTTTTAAAATATTCGATTATTTCTGTAATAAACCCGTTAAGTTCAATTTTTACAAGATTAAGGTCAAGTTTATTTTTTTCGAGAGAAGCCAGATTGAGAACTTTCTCTACATTTACGGAGAGCCTTTTATTTTGTTCGAGGATTATTCTTGCATATTCGAACATACGATCCGGGGTTTTAATAATTTCTTTATCGTTTAATATTTTAGCAGATAGCGCAATTGATGAAATTGGAGTTTTTAGTTCGTGTGTCAGGTTATTTATGAAATTTTTCTGAATTTCAGAAAGCTGTCTCTGCCTGATAATTACCGCAAGCGTATATCCAAAGAAGATAAGCGTCAATAAAAGTAAAGCCGTAAGCAGATACCAGACTCTCATATTTGTATAAAAATATGACGACCTGTCGGGAAAATGGATGGCAAAGCAGTTGATCTCTTTTTGGCTGCTTTCAGGGAAGCTGTATGTTGAAGCTGTCTCTTCACCCTTTATTGTGATATATGACTTTTGTTCCATAACCCGGCTGATACTGTTATAAATTGCAAATTCAAAAGAGCTGAACACCTGGTGCCTTTTAAACTCTTCGATAAGATGGAATTTCAACAGTTCTTTATCGATTATTGCATCAACAGATACCAGGTAATATCTTTCTGAAATCATTTCAACGGGAGTGATGCTGTCAAAATTTTGAATATTGCCATTTGCTACAAGTATTTGCCATGCAACCTCTTTCAAAGCAACATTAACACTTTCTCTAAATTGATTTTCGGAATAGTTATATGAATTTTTAAGCAAAAATACCTGAAATGCCAGGGCTCCTGCTATGGAGATGGTAGCAAGTAAAATTATATATGTTAAAGTCTTACGTTTCATTATATAATGTTAACACTTCATTAACAAAATATTAGGCATGAATAATTAGAAATCATGCAAAGCATTCCTAAATTTGTAGTTATTTAGGCAAATTAAGATAAAAAATATAAGAGATGAAAAGATTTTCAAAGCTGTTGTTATCAATAGTTTTTATTTTTTCTGTTTTTCCGGTCTATGCTCAGCAGTCACAAATTGTTTTCACTATTCAAGAATATGACTTCGGTACATTTAAAGAGTCTGATGGTATACAGACCAACTCTTTTGAGTTTATCAATAAAGGATCGGTGCCATTAGTCATTAATGCTGTTACTGCATCTTGCGGATGCACTGTGCCAAAGTGGACCAATGAACCGGTTTCTCCCGGTGAGAAAGGCTCAATAGAGGTAAGTTATGATCCCAGGAACAGGCCCGGCAGTTTTAATAAATCGGTTATGGTAAGGTCTAATGCCAGTAATGGAACTACTGTATTGAGAATTACCGGCAAGGTAGAAGAGCGTGAGAAAACATTGGCTGAGATTTATCCGCGGGAGATAGGGTCATTGAGAGCCATGACCAACCATATCTCCTTTTCCAATATGAAAACCCATGAAACGAAAACAAAGAATATTGAACTGGTTAATGACACAGACAAACCCGTTAAAGTTGGCTTCTACAGAACTCCTGCTCATGTTAAGGCCGTTGCAGAGCCGGAGGTTATTCCTGCAAAAGGCAAAGGAGAATTGATGGTTACTTATAATGCCTCTGAAACAAACACATTTGGTTTTGCTTCTCACAGAATATATTTGTCGCTCGACGGCAGCAGTGATTATCGTGCTTCAATTGGAGTAAGTGCAACGATAGAGGAGGATTTTTCTTTACTTTCGGATGAACAGCTGGCTAATGCCCCCGTGACAAAATTTTCCGATATCTCACACGATTTTGGGAATATGAAACAGGGAGAAAAGAAAGAGCATATCTTTATGTTATCAAATGAGGGTAAATCAGACCTGATCATAAGAAATATCCGATCGTCATGTGGTTGCACAGCTGTGGCACCATCAAAAAATGTAATAGCTCCCGGAGAGTCTGCACCGGTAAAGGTAACTTTTGATTCACGCGGTAAAAGAGGGCGGCAGAGTAAATCCATTACTGTTATCACTAACGATCCAAAATCTCCCACAAATGTACTGAGGGTTTCATGTAATGTAGAGACTTAAGATTGGACATTAAAGATCATACCGAAAATGGTCCTTCCAATAAAGGATTGACAGTGCATAAAGGGGCAGGGCGCCCTGAAAATGCCGATAGCCAGTCTGTTCAGCGTTTTTTACAAAAAAGAAGGAAATTACTTTCTGTTGACCAATATTTTGATGGTATTTTAGAGGGGAATATTACTATTCTCAGTAAGGCTGTCACTTTAGTGGAAAGTTCCAAGCCTTTGCATCGTGAGTATGCCCGCAAGATTGTTGCCCGTTGTCTTCCATACAGTGGAAAATCAATACGCCTTGGTATTACAGGAGTTCCCGGTGTAGGGAAAAGTACTTTTATTGAAGCATTAGGAACATATATCATCAGGAAGGGGGGCAGACTTGCTGTTTTAGCAATAGATCCGAGCAGTAAAAGATCCAAAGGAAGTATTTTGGGAGATAAAACCAGAATGGAAGAGCTGGCAGGCAAAAAAAATGCCTATATCAGGCCCAGTCCATCTGCCGGATCGCTTGGGGGTGTTGCCCGTAAAACCAGGGAGGCTATAATTGTTTGCGAAGCTGCCGGGTTTGATCATATATTTATTGAAACAGTAGGAGTAGGACAAAGTGAAACTGCCGTACACTCAATGTCAGATCTCTTTTTGCTGCTTATGCTGGCAGGAGCCGGCGACGAATTGCAGGGTATAAAACGCGGAATCATGGAAATGGCCGATCTTGTTGCTATTAACAAGTCGGATGGCGACAATGTTGAGAAGGCTCTTTTTGCAAAAATACAATATCAAAATGCATTGCATTTCTTTCCCAAAAAAGAGTCGGGATGGAATCCACGGGTCCTCACCTGCTCAGCGTTAAATAAACAAGGTATTGATAATATTTGGGAAGAGATAGAAAATTATAGAAAGGTGACAGCCGGCAACGGCTATTTTTTTCGAAAACGCGATTTTCAATCAATTTACTGGATGCATGAAACAATAGAAGAGCAAATAAGGAATGAATTCTATCAACATCCGGAAATGAAAGAGCAAATTAGTAGTTTTGAAGCAAAAGTATTAAATAAGGAGATCAGCTCATTTGATGCAGCAGAAAAATTGTTGGAACTATTTTCCGGTTTAGGAAATAGAAGATCTTCATTATCTCAATAAGAGTGTGCCGGTGCTGGAGCAAATATTTCAAAATTCCGTGCATTTTTAGCAATTTTTTCTTCAGCGGTGGCTTTTTTT
>CAZLZJ010000037.1:0-21484 GCA_964563975.1 uncultured Prolixibacteraceae bacterium | reverse complement strand
GAGCCACTCACGGGACTCGAACCCGCGACCTGCTCATTACGAGTGAGCTGCTCTGCCAACTGAGCTAAAGTGGCTTTAAATATTCAATGTGTAAAATTAATTATTTCAATCAAAGAAAAAAAAGAATAAAAATAGTAACTATCCTTTGGTAATTTCAAAAGGAAAATATTTATTTGTTGTTGCCATATTTGAAGTAATTGGCAACAGAAAATGTATATAATGAAAAACAGGAATTACTTTAATCAACCGGAATTAATGGAATTCAAAAAAATAAGATTAAAATTATGGTGACCAACAAACCTAAAGTAATTAAAGATTACAATAAGCTTGACAAAAGCCTTCAGGAACAGATTAAATTAGTCTATTCAGATGGTTTTGCCGACAATTTAATTCACTTTTTCGACAAAAACGGAATCAAGGTAACAGCCCTTCCCTTTGAAACAGAAGACACCTACTATATGCTGAGAATGACAGAGAATGAAGCAATAGCAATCGTCGACGATGATGATGACTTTGATGACGACGGCCTCCTTAAAGACGAAGTAAGGCAGGATTACGAAGACAAATATGCTGATCTTGATCACATTTCCGACCAACTTCCGGATGAAAGCGGTGATGATGACAGTTAGCCTGCTCTAATCAACCTGCCCGTGCAAATAGGAGTTTTTATCTTTTAACCTATTCTCGTTAGTCACTGACCAGGCTGAATATCTCTTTTTATATGCCGGATCATTCATCCGAAGATGCCGCCGTTTATATGCCGGCACATTCTCCAACTCTTCAAGCTCTTCATCTGATATTGAGGAGTAGTCCACTTTGGTATTGTCTGTTGTCCTCTTTCTCTCTTTAACAGTTTCGGGATAGAGCACTTCAAATTCGAGCTCCTTTGATTCTTCCTGATTAAAAGAAGTTTGTGTATGATCAGTCTTAATGGTGGATTTGGATTCACTGTTATCTTCATTTTTTGCTGAAGTTTCTTTCAGCTGATGTATCTCCCTGACCATTTTCCTGTCACCTGTAATTTCAGGAATGGAGCTTTTCCCAAATCCGGTTGCAATCAATGTAACCGATATATCCTCTCCCAAGGAGTCATCCCGTCCATTGCCCCAGATTAAATCGGCATCAAATCCTGCTATATTTTGCAGATAATCTGAAATCTTCCCCACCTCATCCATGGTTACTTCCTGTGCTCCCGATGTAATATTCAACAATATATTTTTTGCCCCCCTGATATCACTGTTATTTAAAAGAGGTGAACTTAAAGCTTTCTGAACAGCTTCAGAAGCACGATCTTTGCCTCCTGCCACCCCGGTTCCCATAAGAGCCAGGCCACTCTTCCGCATTACGGTCTCAACATCCGCAAAGTCAACATTTATATAACCCGGAACTGTAATTATTTCAGCTATCCCTTTTGCAGCCGCAGCAAGAACATTATCTGCCCTTGAAAATGCTTCAGAGATTCCAAAATCGCCATACATCTCCCTTATCCGCTCATTATTAATTACTAAAAGTGCATCTACATGATCCTCCAATGCTGCAATTCCATCAATAGCCTGCTTAATTCTCCTTTTCCCTTCATTTCTGAATGGTATCGTAACGATTGCAACGGTAAGATACCCCAACTCACAACATGCTTCAGCAATGACAGGTGCTCCTCCGGTCCCGGTGCCGCCACCCATTCCTGCGGTAATGAAAACCATTTTTGTATTTTCAGAAAGAGCCCTCTTCACATCTTCTATATTCTCAAGTGCAGCATCTCTTCCTTTTTCCGGCCTGTTGCCTGCACCACGACCTTCGGTAAGAGATGCACCCAATTGAACTTTACACCCGACAGAACTGGAATTAAGGGCCTGCGCATCAGTGTTACACACAATAAAATCCACATCACGTATTCCCTGTTTAAACATATAATTAACAGCATTTCCTCCCCCTCCTCCAACTCCAATTACTTTTATCTCTGCCCCCGGATTTTCTAAAATTTTATTATTTACTGTTTTTTCTTCCATTTTAATCGTTCATAAATTTGTAATAGATACTACTCCTCCATCGACTGATCTTCATCTTCAAAAAGCCTTCCCAAACCAAAATTTTTATAAAACCAATTGTCTATATTGCTTTCAGCAACGGGTTGATCAATTTTTTTGCTCTTTTTTTTCTTTCTAATAGAAGAGAAAAAGGGCTTCTCTGACACAGATTTATTTTTTGCCTTCTTTTCAACTGTCACTTTAAGCGGCGAATCAAAATCAATATCTTCTTCTTGTTCCGGATAAACCACTTCAAACAGACTGTCATCTTCTTCCCGGTCACTATCATTAAAGAGCTCTGAATTTTCATTTTCCAAATTAAATTTCTCAGGCTCTTTTTTAGTCTGAAGCAGTTGATTCGGATTTGTTAAAAACCCGGTTGCAAGAATTGTTACACTTATATTGTCTCCAAGAGATTCATCATAACCATTTCCCCAGATAATATCAGCCTCTTTCCCGGCTTTTTTCTGAAGAGTTTCAATTATTTCTCCAATCTCACCTATTGTAATTTCATCTTTCCCTGAAATAATATTAAGGAGAATATTCTTAGTTCCGTAAATGTCGTTACTATCAAGGAGAGGAGATTCAAGTGCCATATGAACAGCTTTTAAAGCTCGTCCTTCGCCTGTTGCCAGGCCTGTTCCCATAATAAACACTTCACTGTTGTGCATAACAGTATAGACATCGGCATAGTCGATATTCACATTACCATGCAAGGTAATTATTTCGGCTACCCCCTTCACTGCCGTAGCTACAATATTATCGGCCATTTTAAATGCCTGTCTTGCAGGCAGGTCTCCAAAAATATTATGCAAGCGCTGATTGCTGACTACCAGCATACTATCAACAAATTTACTCAGCTTTTTTATACCTTCCATTGCTTGTCCGAAGCGTTTTTTGCCTTCAGCGGGCGAAGGTATCGTCACTACAGCAATAGTCAGTATATTCAGATCCCTGGCCAGGCTTGCAATTACCGGAGCTGCTCCCGTGCCTGTTCCTCCCCCCATACCTGCAGTAATAAACAACATCTTTGTTTCAGTTCCAAGAGCTCTTTTTATATCTTCCGAATTCTCAAGTGCCGCATCTTCACCCATCTGTGGCATATTCCCTGCTCCCCTTCCTTCGGTAAGAGTTACTCCAAGCTGAATTTTAACAGGCACCAGACTATTTTCCATAGCTTGCGAATCAGTATTACATATTATAAAGTCAACACCTGCAATTCCCTCTTCGAACATATGACTAACCGCATTGCAGCCTCCACCACCGACACCAATTACTTTTATTATGGAAGATGAAGTTCGTGGAAATTGAAAATTAACTAATTCGGTCATATTTTTTAAATTTTAATTAAGTGCTACATCTTCATCGTCATCAACATAATCAAGAACTCCCTGCACCACACCCTTCAGCCAGGGAGAAAAACCGCTCTCTTTTTTCTTTTTTATCTTTTTTCTCTTCTCTTTGGAAAGAGGATCCTTCTCATCAAGACTCATCTTTAATAATCCCAAAGCCGTGTAAAAATCTTGATATGCAAAGTTTTTTGTTATCCCCGCAGGCTTTATCACCGGAAAAGCCAATCTGGCATCCATGCCGGTTCTGAATTTTATAAGTGAAACCAAATTTTGCATTTTCCCGGTACCGCCGGTAATAACAATGCCGGAACCAAGCTGGTCAACAATACCGGACTTCTCAATATGATAATAGACATTATCAACTATCTCTTCAAGCCTTGCCTGAATTATAAATGCCAGGCTTTTAAATGAAATCTCCTTAGGCTCCCATCCGCTATGGCCGGGAATTGTCACTATTTTCTGATCATCAGCAAAATCGCCAAGTGCTTCACCGTACTGCACCTTTAATTGTTCCGCCCATTTAGAAAGTATTGAACACCCCTCCCTGATATCTTTTGAAATTACCTCTCCTCCAAAAGGCACAACCCCGGTATGAATAAGTATTCCTTCACTATATACGGAAACTTTAGTTGTTCCGGCTCCTATATCAAGCAAAATAACTCCCATCTCCCTTTCATCGTCTGTCAATACTGCTTCTCCCGTGGCTAATGGTGAAAAAACAATATTCCCGGTTTCTACACCGGCTTTATTCATCACTCGCCGGATATTGGTAATATGAATTTCAGGAACTGTGATTATTTTATAACCCGCCTCCAATTTTCTTCCCGAGATGCCAACAGGACTAATCTCCCTGATCTCTTCATCAATGACAAATCCTTGCGGAATAACATGAAGAATTTCAAAATCCTTTTCAGACTTAATACTTTTTGCTTCACTTAACAGCTCATTAACATCAGACGATGATACCACACCCTGATCAGATATAAATCTGTAGCCTCTGTGTTCAAAAATTCTGACAGGCTGGCCGGCATATGCAACGTCAACTTTCTGTACCTTAAATTCAGAAAAAACTCCCAACTTCAATAATACCCGGTCGATCGAAGCTGCTGCTTCATCAATATTTAATATTACACCGCGCTTTACTCCATTTGACTGAACTTTTGCTGTTCCCAAAACCTCTATCTTGCCATTTTCTGTCTTTTGACCGGCAATGGCGGTAATTTTCGATGTACCCAAATCAATTACTACTGAAACATTTGATTTTAAAGCCATATTTATCGTCTTTTTGCAACTACCTGATTTTTATATTTTACACTTATTCGTTCATATTTATTCCAGTTATTCTTAGCTAACACCTGTTTGTAGAATTCTTTCATATTAATCAGCTTTTGCTCATAATCGTCTACAGTTCCTAATTCTATTAAATGATCACCCACCAACGGCGTGAGAATGATCTCCTCCCTGTTTTCAACATGCAACTGCTGTGTCTGAGCTTTCCAAAAATCATCCTGATCTATAAAAAGCACCATTGGCAGCAACTTTTCTGCTGCATAGCTATCAGAAAAATTGCCTGTAACAATTAAAACATTGGCTGTATAGTTAGCTGATACCGGTATCTTTTCCCCAAACCTGTCAAGATAATAGCTGCCAGACGAAGACATTATTCTGACAACCGGATCCCTGTGCCTTATCTTTACTCCTAAAATCCCCGAATATGAGTTGGAATCTCTGGCTGCTATCTTATAAACCTCTGCTTTATATATTACCTGGTTCTTTTCAACCTCCTTTTCAATATATTCGGTATTTATCTCTTTAAGTTGTTTACCCAACAATTTAGGATCTGCAGATTTTACCAAACGTATTATTTCATCTTTATCAATTTTAATCTGGTCATTTTCTCTGAAAATTACCTCAATACTGTTACAGATACTATTTCTGCTCTCCTTTGCCGAAAATGCAAGTGTAAACACGACAAAAAGTGTTATTATAAAAACAGCTATAAGTTTAAGCAGCTTGCGTAACATAATTATTTACTTTTTAAAACCTCTGTTATTTCAACTGCAAGGCTATCTATATTGCCCGCTCCGATAGTAAGAACAATATCTGTTGAATGCTCTTTAAGCAAATTTGCCACTTCCGGCATTTCTGCAAAAAATTTATTGTCAGAATTCATTTTGCTTAAAATCAGCTCTGACGTAACTCCGGGTATAGGCTCTTCCCGTGCAGAATATATTGGAACAAGAATAGTTTCATCGAGCAAGTCAAGACTTGCTGCAAATTCTTCAACAAAATCCCTGGTTCGGGTAAAAAGATGGGGCTGAAATATCCCCGTAATCTTCCTGCCGGGATAAAGAGCTTTAACCGAAGTTATCATAGCACTCAGTTCCTCCGGATGATGGGCATAATCGTCTATATACAAACTTTTTTCATCTTTGTACCGCACTTCAAATCTACGCACCACTCCCCGGTAACTTTCCAGCCCGGCTCTTATTTCACCGGCTCCTGCACCTGCCAGAGAGGCTGCTGCAGAAGCAGCAACAGCATTCTCTACATTAACAAGGCCGGGATAAACCAGTTTACATCCCGGAATAACTCCTTCCGGGGTGCGCAGATCAAAAATATAGGACCTGTCCTCCTTTGATAGCTTCAACCCTACAGGGTAAAAATCTGCACGATCATCATTAATTGAATAGGTATATTTTACAATTTCAGTATTTTCAACATTTAATACCACCCCTTTTTTAATAACCAAAGAACCTCCTTCCCTGATCTGAGAAATAAATTTTTCGAACGATTCAATCATTCGCTCTTTCCTGCCATATATATCTAAATGATCGGCATCTGTAGAAGTTACCACTGCAATTTTGGGAAAAAGATTTAAAAAGGAGCGGTCAAATTCATCTGCTTCGGCAATAATCCATGAAGAATCCTCTTTTGGAAGTAAAATATTGCTACCAAAATTTTTGGATATCCCTCCAAGGAATGCACCACAACCGGCCTCCGTTTTACTGAGAATATTAGCTGTCATGGTGCTAACAGTAGTCTTCCCGTGAGAACCGGCAACGGCAATGCAATCTTTCTCATTGCAAACCATTCCAAGAACCTTTGCCCTTTTCAGCAGGCTTATCGGTTTTTCTCTGAACCACGACAGCTCATTATGATCATCGGGCAATGCCGGAGTAAACACTGCAAGAGTCTCATGCGGATTCCAGTTAGATGGAATTTTGCGGATGTCATCTTCATAATGAACATCTATTCCTTCTGACTGCAATGTATCTGTCAGAGCCGTACGGGTACTGTCATAACCGGCAACATTCTTGCCCATATACTTAAAATATCTGGCAAGAGCACTCATCCCGATGCCGCCTATTCCTAAAAAATAAACATTTTTAATATTTCCCGGAACATTCATTATTTTAATAATTTCGTTGCTTCATTTACAATTAATCCTGCAGCATCCGGCTTTGCCATTTTTTTTATATTTTCAGAAAGCCGGCTGCACTTTTCCGGCATATTTATAAGCCTCAACCCTTCATCAATAAGCCGCCCGTTTATTTTATTGTCTGCAATCATAACAGCTGCTTCTTTTCTGACAAGTGACCGGGCATTCTTAGTTTGATGATCCTCGGCTACATTCGGCGAAGGCACTAATATTGCCGGTTTCCCTGCAACAGACAGCTCAGAGATCGTTCCGGCACCTGCCCTTGATATAACCACACCTGCAGCAGCATAAGCCAGATCCATTCTTGAAATAAACTCTGTGATAAACAAGTTGCCGGGAATTCTGTTTTTTAATTTGTCCATTATCCTATTATAATAAAGAGAACCGGTCTGCCAAATAAATTCCGCATCCGAGGCACCTATCTTTTCAATTTCCTCAATTACAGCCTCATTAACCGACTGGGCTCCCAGGCTACCCCCTAAAATAAGAATAACTTTCCCGCAATTTTTCAATCCAAAGTACACGGCTGCTTCCTTTACCATATCGCCTGTGATTTTCAAATCCCCCCTCACCGGATTACCGGTAATCACAATTTTATCTTTTGGAAAATATTTTTCCATTTTATCAAAAGCCACACATATAACTGCTGCCCTCTTCCCCAACAGCTTGTTGGTTATCCCGGCATATGAGTTTTGTTCCTGTATAATATATGGAACTCCTTTTGCTGCAGCAGCTTTTAACAAAGGAGCACTTGCAAATCCCCCCACTCCTATGGCCAATTGAGGTTTAAACTGATCAATAATCCTTTTTGCAATATTATAACTTTTAAACAACCTTATTATAAACTTTATAATCTCCTTACCCGGTTTACGGGGCATTCCGATAACAGGCAATCCAATGATATTATATCCCGCCCGGGGTACTTTCTCCATTTCCATACGCCCTTCTGCACCCACAAACAAAATATCTGCCACAGGAAATCTCTCTTTGATCTCATCAGCAATAGCCAGGGCCGGGAAAATATGCCCTCCCGTACCACCTCCGCTTATTATTACTTTTTCAAATTTCATTTATGCATTTCAATATCCTCGTCAGGCATATTCACCTGAACAGCAGGCATTTGAGTTTCCCGATTTATTTGATTCTGATAACTCACACTTAAAATACAACCTATTGCCATTGATGTAAAAAGCAGGGATGAACCTCCCAGGCTTATCCATGGCAAGGGCTGGCCTGTAACAGGTAAAACACCTGTGGAAACACCTATATTTATCATTGCCTGAAAAACCAGCAGAACAGTAAGCCCGATTACCAGAAACGCAGGAAATGTTCTGGTTGCTCTCCTGACAATTACAACACTCCTGAAAAAAAATATCAGATATAAAAACATAACCATTATACCAATAATAAGACCATACTCTTCAACTATGATTGCAAAAATAAAATCATTATAAGCTGAAGCCATATAATTACTTACATTTGAACGGCCGGGCCCCTTACCAAAAGTACCCCCTTCATAAATTGCCAGCTTAGCATAATCTGCCTGAGTTATCCCTTTTTCAGAATTGGGATCACCATTAATGAACCTGTCAATCCTGCCCTTCACGGTATGAATACGTGCAGGCGCATTTGGAAAATGATCTGCAGCAAAGTAAGCTGATGCAACAATAGAGACCCCCAGCACAATTATAATTGAAAGATATTTAAGTGAAATACGCCCTACAAACATCATTGCAAATATGGTAGCAAACAAAAGGGAAGCGGTAGAAAAATTTGAAATAAATATCAATCCGCAAATTATAACAGTATGAATAATTATTTTAACAAATGCTCTCTTTAATTGCCTTTTAGTGCCCTGATTCTTCCCTAACACTCTGGCTGTGTACATTATTAATGAAATTTTAGCAAATTCGGCCGGTTGAAAAGAGATAAATCCCAGGTCAAGTGTTCTGCCCGATCCCTCTATCAACCCTGAAAACTTTAATATGGTTGTTGTCAATAACAGGCCGATACTGAGGTAAACAAACAGGTTTGCAAGAACTGAATAGATCCTTACCGACAAAAAATTGACCATAGCCAGCATAATACCAAACCCGGCGCCCAGAAAAAAGAGCTGCCTGATAAGAAAATACCAGGTATTGCCTGATGCCTTCCTGTATGCAAGAGCGCCTGTGGAGCTATATACAATCAACAGTGACAAAAGTGAAAGGAGGATAAGCACTATCCACAATACACGATCGCCTTTAAATATTTTTGATTTGGTAAATTCCATATTGTCTATAAATTCCTTACTTCTCTTTTAAACTGCAAACCGCGATCTTCATAATTTTCAAACAGATCGAAGCTGGCACATGCAGGTGAAAGCAGCACTGTGTCACCATTCTTTGCAAGATAATATGAAGCCTTTACAGCCTCTTCCATACCTGAAGTATCTATTATAGTTTTCACTGTCTTGCCGAAGGCTTTATGTATCCCGGAATTATCCTTTCCAAGGCATACAATTGCCTTCACCTTCTCCCTGACTACCGGGATCAGCATAGAGTAGTCATTTCCTTTATCGATCCCTCCGGCAATCCATACAACCGGCCTCTTAACCGTTTCGAGGGCATACCATGTGGAATTGACATTGGTAGCCTTTGAGTCGTTAATAAATTCTATACCATGAACTGTTAAAAAACGTTCCAGACGATGTTCAACTCCTTTAAAGCCTGATAAACTCTCCCTGAGCTGCTCATCCTTTATTTCCAAAACCATACTTGCAATCCCCGCTGCCATGGAGTTGTAAGTATTATGTTTTCCCTGAAGCGATAAATCCAAAATAAACATGCCGAACTGTTTTTTGTTATAATTAATAATCATTTTATTCTCAATTAACCCTGCACCCGTGGAGGAAGGCTTGTTTAAGCTGAAAGGGATGGCCATTGGCCTTATATCCCTTTTTGCCATCTCCTTTTGTATAATTTCATCATCTTTACAGTAAATGAAAAAATCTTTCCCGGTCTGATTCCGTAAAATTCTAAATTTCGAATCGACATAATTTTGCATATTATGATCATATCTGTCGAGATGATCACGGGTAATATTCAACAGAATAGATATATCTGCACGAAAGTCGTACATACCGTCAAGCTGAAAACTGCTAAGCTCAATAACATAAATATCGCAACCATTTTCAGCCACCTGCCATGCAAAGCTTTTCCCAACATTTCCGGCAAGCCCGACATTCATCCCTGCATTTTTTAATATATGGTACAATAGCATGGTTGTAGTGGTTTTACCATTACTGCCGGTAACACAAACTGTAGCTGCCCTGTTGAACCAACCTGCAAATTCAATTTCAGATATAATATAAGAACCCGATCTTTTAAGTTTTTTAACCAACAAAGCACTGTCAGGAATACCCGGGCTTTTAATCACTGTCTCATAGGTCAGCAACTTTTCTTCTGAATGGTTCCCCTCTTCAAATTCTATTTTCTTTTCAGACAGTATCTTCTTATATTCAGGTTTAATAGTTCCATTATCAGACACAAACACCTCATACCCCTTCTTTCCGGCCAACACTGCAGAGCCGGTTCCACTCTCTCCCGCACCCAATATTGCTACTCTCTTTTTCAATTTACCTGATCTTAAGGGTTACTATTGTCACTACAGCCAGAATAATGCCTACAATCCAGAACCTGGTAACTATTTTTGGTTCCGGAATACCTTTTTTCTGAAAATGGTGATGGACAGGGCTCATCAAAAATATCCGGCGCCCTTCGCCATACTTACGTTTTGTATATTTAAACCAGGACACCTGGATCATTACAGAAAGATTTTCAATAAGAAAAATACCGCATAAAAGAGGGATAAGTATCTCTTTGCGAATTATCACGGAAAAGACTGCCAGTATACCTCCAAGAGCAAGGCTGCCTGTATCTCCCATAAATATCTGTGCAGGATAGGAGTTATACCAAAGAAATCCGACCGTTGACCCGGCAAATGCCGCAACAAACACAGCAAGCTCGCCTGTTTTTGGTATATACATTATATTCAGATAGTCTGAATAAATAATATTTCCACTGACATATGCAAGAATACCAAGAGTAACCCCGCTTATGGCAGATGTTCCCGCCGCCAACCCGTCTAATCCGTCGGTCAGATTAGCAGCATTTGAAACTGCGGTAATAATAAGTATGATAGCAATGGCATATACTATCCATTTAAAAATGTCTTTATATCTTCCGGTAAATGAAACCAACCAGGCATAATCAAATTCATTCTCTTTTATAAAAGGTATTGTTGTAATAGTGGATTTTACATCTTCAGTAACAAACTGAAAGCTTTCTCTTCCTGTTGCCGGATCGGTTATTGTCTCTTTCAGATATTCTCCGTCGGGCCCTTTAACGTGCTGGCGCACTTTAACATCATCACTCAGAAAGAGGGAGGCGGCAACAAAAACTCCCAAACTTACCTGACCCAATATTTTAAATCTGGCAGCCAGTCCGCTTTTATTTTTTAAAAAGACTTTTATATAATCATCAACAAAACCTATCAACCCCAGAAAGAGTGTTGTTACAAGCATAAGTAAAATATAGATATTGTCAAGCCTGGCAAACAGTAATGTCGGTATTATGATAGCAGTTAAAATAATAATGCCGCCCATAGTAGGTGTACCCTGTTTCTGTTTTTGATTTTCAAGCCCCAGGTCTCTTATCTCTTCTCCTATCTGTTTAGCTTTTAAAATCCTGATAATCCTTTTCCCTAAGGCAGTCGATAAGATCAGAGAAAGAATAACAGCCGCTCCCGATCTGAATGATATATACTGCAGCATCCCGACACCCGGTATATTAGATCCTTCAAGCCATTCATATAAATAGTAAATCATAACTTCCTCTCATTACTTTCAATTCCAAAACACTTTTTTACCTCTTCCGCATCATCAAAGTGGTATCTTACACCCTTAACTTCCTGATAATCTTCATGTCCTTTCCCTGCAATCAATATTATATCGCCCGGATTTGCCATCATCACTGCCGTTTTAATTGCTTCCCTGCGATTTTCAACAGAAATTGTCTTATTTCTGTATTCATCGCTCACTCCGGCCTCCATATCCCTTATTATTCCGGCGGGATCTTCCGACCTGGGATTATCTGAAGTGAGAATAACTTTATCACTGGCCATCACTGCTTCCATAGCCATCTCCGGCCGTTTGGTCTTATCACGGTCGCCCCCGGCACCAACAACAGTTATAACCTGCTCGCGCCCTGTCCTGATCTCTGAAATAGCATTCAGAACATTTTTCAAAGCATCAGGTGTGTGAGCATAGTCCACAATTGCAATTTTTCCATCAAGACTGCGAATATTTTCAAATCTGCCCTTTACCGGGGTAAGCCTGCTCATTTCAGTTAAAACCGCCTCCTTGTCCTGATTCAAATTCATGGCAACAGAATATACAGCCAGCAAATTTGAAGCATTAAATCTTCCCACAAATCCTGTCCACAGTTCCATGCCGTCTATCCTCAGCAAGGTGCCGTTAAAATGGTTTTCCAATATTTTGCAGCGGTAATCTGCCATTGATCCGATTGAATATGCAGAAACCCCTGCCTTGGTATTTTGAACCATGATCTTCCCATTTTTATCATCATTGTTAATAAGTGCAAAAGCTGAAGAGGGGAGATTGTCAAAAAACATTTTTTTTGCTTTAATATATTCGGCAAATGTTTTATGATAGTCGAGATGGTCGTGTGTGATGTTGGTAAATACCCCTCCGGCAAACTCTATTCCCGCAATCCGGTTTTGTTGTATTGCATGGGAGCTGACTTCCATAAAACAGTAACTGCATCTCTTTTCTGCCATTCCGGCCAAAAGCTTCTGCAATTTGAGAGCATCCGGAGTCGTATGCGATGCGGCAGTAATTTCATTGTCAATATTATAAGATATTGTTGAGATCAGGCCGGATTTATACCCAAGCTGCATAAACAATTTATAGAGGAGAGTGGCAATACTTGTTTTACCGTTAGTGCCGGTAACACCTACAACTTTAACTTTTTTCGACGGAAAACCGTAAAATTTTGAAGCAAGCTTACCTGTTGCACTTATTGTATCGTCCAACTTAATATAGGTCACTTTTTGATTTAACTCATCAGGAAAAGTTTCACAAAAAACAGTTTTTGCTCCTGCTGCAACAGCAGATGGAATATAGGTATGCCCATCAACATTCAATCCCTTGCATGCAATAAAAGCATCACCTTCACCAACACTGTTGGAATCGGACTTGATTGAGTTTATCTCCTGATCTTCCGAACCTCTTAATTCAGCATATTCAAAATCTTTTAATAACTCTGATAGTCTCATTTAACCTAATTTTACATATATATAGGAGCCCCGGACAATTCTTATTCCCGGTTCCTGAGATTGTGTTTTCACTTTTCCTGTTCCATTAATCATAACCCTGAGACCGGCTTTTTCCAGCATATATACTGCTTCGCCGGGACCCATTCCCCGCACATCAGGCACCTTATCATCAGATAAATTATCTTCCGCCAAATTTTTTATATCTCTGTTTTTTATTCTTATGCCGGAAAAAGAGGGAATTCCCGGTATATTTTTTAAATCAAGTTCCTCTGCTATTTTGTAAATTTTTTGAGGATTGCCTTTTTTTATTTCCGGCAATGAATATTTCTCATCATCAATCTCTTTCTCCGGTTCATTCTCCTTAATAAGGCTGGAAGCATAAACTCTTTCTGCTATTTCACTGAATACGGGTCCGGCAACCGATCCTCCGTAATAAAGGCCGCCTCGCGGATTATTAACTGTAACTATCAAAGAATACTTAGGATCATCTGCCGGAAAGTAACCAACAAATGATGCTAAGTACATCCCCTTCTGGTAGCCTCTTTCTCCCACAGCTATCTGTGCTGTTCCTGTCTTCCCTGCAATTTTAAACCATTCGTTGCGAAGCGACCGTCCGGTCCCGTTTTCACAAACACCTTCCAGCATCTTTTTAGCTTTACCCAATGTCTCTTTTGAAACGATCATAGGATTAAGCTCCTCTGTTTTAAACTGCCTGACCAACACTCCGTTATCTCTTATCTCTTTAACAAGCCGGGGTTTAATCATACAGCCATCATTAGCAACAGCATTATAAAATGTAAGTATCTGCAAAGGGGTCATTTTTGACTCATAGCCATAAGACATCCATGCCAGGGTAGTACCCCACCAGTCGCTGTCGCCCGGATATTTAAAAAATGGTTTCCCCTCTCCCGGAACCTCTAATCCAAGTGGTTTATTAAGTCCGAAATTATAGATACGATTTACATAGTCTTTAGGATTTTTTTCATAGCATGATGTGATTATTTTTGCTACTCCGACATTCGAAGATTTTTCAAATATCTGTTTTACCGTCATTTCTCCATGGCCCCCATAGCGATAATCGCTATCATATATTGTCCGGCCTTTATATTTCCATACCCCGCTGCCTGTATTAAAAACAGTACTTGTATCAATTAGCCTGTCTTCTAAGGCAACCATCAGGGAAATAAGCTTAAAAGTGGAACCCGGCTCATAACATCCTGCATGACCAAGTGCATAATTATAATTTTCAAGATATGATCCATTCTCTTTCCCCAGATTACTTATTGCCTTTATTTCGCCGGTCTTCACCTCCATCAAAATAGTTGTTCCCCAATCTGCTCCTGTTGCCTGAAGCTGCTTCATCAGTGCGCTTTCAGCAATATCCTGCAGTTTAAGGTCAATTGTAGTAAACAGATCCATCCCATTTTGAGGTTCAATCCCGGTTCGCGTTATCCATCTCCCCGATAAATTTTCCCGGTAGCTTATTCCATCGACACCTTTAAGAAATTGCTCATAAGCACCTTCTAAACCGGTATATCCGATATGCCCGTGAACGCCTCCGTACGCACCTTTATTAAGATCCCCGATAGTGCGGAGTGCAAGGGTACCCAAAGGGTTCACACGTTTATTCTCCTGTTCGATAAGCATACCTCCCCCAAACCTTCCCCTGCGAAGAATCGGAAAACTTTTTACCTGTTGCAACTCATGGTAATCAATCTTTCTGGGTGTAAGCATTAAACCACGATTTCCGCTTTTGTACGCTTCATTCAGCCTTCTTATATATTCAGATTTAGGTCTATCTCTGAAAAAATCGGCCAGATAATGTGCCAATGAGTCGTTTTCTTCCCTGAAAACTTTCTTAACTCCTTCTGCTGCAAGATCTATCCTGACATAATATCCGGGTACTGAAGTAGCCAGAACACTCCCGTCTTCGGCACATATATTACCACGATTTGGCCTGACAATCACCGTGTTCTCTTCTAAATTCTTTGCAATTTGTTCCCACCGTTCATTTTTTATTTTCTGAACAGAAATCATCTTAAAAATCACTACCAATCCAAAGAGCAGCAGGAAAAAATAGATAATTGCTATACGAGATACAATTGCTTTTCTAATATCCACTTTTTATCTGTTTTTTTTTACAATGATCTTTTCAGGTGGCCTTTTCGGTTCTTCCAATCCCAAACCTGCTTTTTCTGCTTTCCCTATCACTTCGGAAGGTCTGCTGGCATCCATAAGCTTAGCCGACAAAGTAATTGATTCAGCTCTCAGCTTATCGAGTGTATCCTGCAAAACCTCAATTTGCCTGATCGTTCTTTCCGACCAGTTACGATTGGTAATCAGTGCCAGTGCAAAAAAAGCAAGCAGCCCAATAAAAGGCAACTGCCTGGTAAACCTCTCATCAGTCAGGATGGTCCCTCCTAAAAAAGACTTCATCCCTGCCTTCATCCTTATATTTTTTAATTTTTTTGCCATTTTATATTTTTTCCGCAATTCTCAATTTAGCACTCCGGGCTCTCTTATTCATACTCAGCTCCAACTTTTCGGGTGTGATAACTTTTCTGTTTATTAAATAAAACGGAGTACGCCTGTTACCATAAAAATCTTTTTCAACCCTGCCCTCAAAATTGCCCGTTCTCATAAAATTTTTACACAACCTGTCTTCCAAACTATGATATGTAATAACCACCAACCTGCCTCCTGATCTTAACAGGTCGAACGACGACATTAAAAATTCCTTTAATGCGCCAATCTCATCATTTACTTCGATCCGCAAGGCCTGAAAAACCTTTGCCAAATATTTATTTGATAAATTTGCAGGGGTAAATCTCAGAGCAATATCCCTAAGCTGACCGGTAGTTTTTATCACTTTCTCTTTTCTCTGCTTAACAATTTCGGCAACAAGCCGGCCTGAATTTTTAACCTCTCCGTATTGACTGAATATCGTATTCAACTCCTCACCGGAGTAATTATTGATTATATATCCTGCATCAATGGAACTGTCAATATTCATCCTCATATCGAGCCTTTCATCAAACCTAAATGAAAAACCTCTCCCGGGTATATCAAAATCGTGAGATGAAACACCGAGGTCAGCTAAAATGGCATCTACTTCACCAATATTATAATAACGAAGAAAATTTTTAAGATACCTGAAATTATGCCTGATAAAAACCAGCCTTTTATCATCAATCAGATTCAGGGCTGAGGCTTTATCCTGATCAAATGCAAATAATATTCCGTTGCCAATATTTTCAAGGATAAGGCGTGAGTGGCCTCCCCCTCCATAGGTAGCATCCACCACCCTGGCGCCCGGGAACAATGCTAATCCTTTAACAGATTGTTCCGGCATTACCGGTATGTGATATATATCTTTCATTGCCCGGCATTATTCTTCTTTCTCTTTTGTTTAAACCTTTCAATAAAAGTTGATTTATCTATCTTCTGACTTTCATATCGGCTTCTGTCCCAAACCCTGATTGACAACCCCATACCAATTAAAAGTACACTCTTCCGAAGTTTGCCGTATTTCAAATAATCGTCAGGTATATTGATTCTGCCATTGGCTGCCATCCCCACTTTAATGAAATTTTCATAAAAAAACTGCAAAAATGCATCGTCCTCCTCATCAAACGGGTCAAGAGTACTCTTAAATGCCGCAACACGATCCTGCCAGTATCTCTCCGGATATATATCAAGGCAATCCCTAAATAGATTCCTTTCAATAATAAGAGGCTCCAGGGCCTGTTCACCCATCTCTTTTTTATAAGCCGATGGAAGAACTATCCTGCCTTTATCGTCAATAGTAGCATGATATGTTCCCGTAAATTCTATCATTTCTCCGGTAGAGAATTATTAACAATGTAAAAATAAATAATAATTCCAAAATATTCCACTTTATTCCATTTTATTCCACATTATTATTTTTCCCCATTGTTGAAAAAGTGTTAATGTTGTGTTGAAAACAATCTCATAAAGATAAATATTTAAATATATCATACTGATAATCAAATTAATAATTATTAATAGGTGATTCACAAAGAGTAGTTAATAACTAATAAAAAGTTAATTCTAAACTATTATTTTTATAAGTCATAAATGATATTTATTTTTTATTAATATTTTTGTTATCAAATAAGGATGAATATGGTGCGGGAAGATAACAATCCACGTGATACCTATAAACCGGTTGATATCAAAGAGATTTTTATATCAAAGAGCCCGGGTTTGGCTAAGATTATTCCCGGCTTTATCTATCGTTATATCACCCGGATTTTACATATTGACTTTTTAAACGATCTGCTCAAAAGGCAAGGCCACCTGGAAGGTATACCTTTCATTGACCGGGTAATCAAAGAGTTCAGCATTAAGGAGCATATATACGGACTTGACAATATTCCGCCTTCCGGACGATATATCTTTGCCAGCAATCACCCTTTAGGCGGATTTGACGGGTTATTGCTAATGAAAACAGTAAATGGCAAGTTGGGGAATGTAAAATTTCTCACCAATGATATTCTTATGAACATTCCACAAATGAAGTCGATTTTTGTTCCGGTCAACAAACATGGAGGACACAGCAGGGAAGCTGCTCGCCTTTTAGATCAAGCCTATAAGTCTGACGACCAAATACTTATATTTCCATCCGGATTGGCATCGCGAAAAATCAAAGGAAAAATAGTTGACTTGGAGTGGAAAAAACATTTTATCTCCAAAGCAATTCAGTATAAAAGAGACATAGTGCCGGTCTTTGTAGCGGGAAGAAATTCCAACAGATTTTATCGTCTTGCAAAAATCAGGAAATTATTAAAAATCAAATGGAATCTTGAAATGTTTTTTCTGCCCGACGAAACAATGAGACATAAAGGTACGGATGTTCATCTATATTTTGGCAAACCGGTAAGCTACAAAACTTTTAACAAATCAAAAACTCATTATGAATGGGCAGCCCGGATGAAAGAACTAACCTATTCTCTTCCTCAACAATTTGATAAGGTGAATTATTAACGATAGTTAAACAATCTAACTCTATTTTATTAATTTTGTAGCTCTTAATTTATTAGCAATTGTATGAAAGAGATTGTTGCGCCGCTTCCAAAAGAGGCAATACTTGCGGAACTAACCCCTGAAAAATTATTAAGAAAAACTAACAAAGGAGGAAACGAAATATATGTGGTAACCCATTTCGATTCTCCTTCAGTTATGCATGAAATAGGAAGGCTCAGGGAAATATCATTTCGTGATGCCGGAGGAGGAACAGGCAAAGAGACCGACATTGATATTTACGATATGTCAAAATACCCCTATAAACAATTGATAGTGTGGGATCCCGACGATAAAGAGATTTTAGGGGGATACCGTTACATCAGATATACGGAAACACATAAAAACAGGAATGGTGAATATGAAATGGCTACATCTAAACTTTTTCATTTTTCACAAAAATTCATTGACAAATACCTGCCCCACACCATGGAATTGGGAAGATCTTTTGTACAACCCGTATACCAATCAAGCAAAAAAGGATCAAAGGCCCTGTTTGCACTCGACAATTTATGGGATGGATTGGGGGCATTAACGGTAGATCATCCGGAAATTAAATATTTTTTCGGTAAAGTTACTATGTACTCCCATTTTAATGATGATGCACGCGACCTTATTCAATACTTTTTCAGAAGATACTTTGGAGACAAAGAGAATCTTGTCTACCCGAAAATTCCGGTAGATTTCAATATCAATGAAAAAAAGATGGAGTCAATCTTTTCAGGAAAAAGCTATAGCGAAAATTATAAAATATTAGTTAAGACAGTAAAAAAATATGGAGAAAAAGTACCCCCTCTCTTTAATGCCTATATGAATATTTCACCGTCGATGAAGACCTTTGGCACTGTATTGAATGAAAGCTTTGGAAATGTTCTCGAAACAGGTATTATAGTAACAATTAAAGACATTTATGAAGCAAAACGCGACAGGCATATTGAAACATACATAAAAAACAAGGAGAACGGCGAAAGCGAATCTCCCGAACAACAGCTACTTTAATGGTGCAGCGTACTGTCTTACATCTTCACCGGTAATTTGTTTGTCGCACAAAATAATCAATCTTTCGATCAGGTTCCTGAACTCCCGGACATTCCCCGTCCAGTTGATTTTTTTTAACTCTTCGATTGCACTGTCAGTTATTGGTTTTTCCGACATGCCATACTCACTGCATATCTGTTTTATAAAATAACCGGCTAAAACCGGTATATCTTCAAGACGTTCATTAAGGTCAGGAACATGAATTATAATTACGCTGAGGCGATGGTATAAATCTTCTCTGAACCTGTTTTCCTGAATTTCTTTAGAAATATTTTTATTTGTAGCAGCTACTACACGCACATCAACTTTTATATGTTTATCGCCTCCAACCCTTGAAATCACATTTTCCTGAAGTGCTCTCAATACTTTTGCCTGGGCGGAAAGGCTCATATCTCCTATCTCATCCAAAAAGAGTGTACCCCCGTTAGCCTGTTCAAATTTTCCAATCCTTTGCTTAACCGCAGAAGTAAATGATCCCTTTTCATGCCCAAACAGTTCGCTTTCTATTAACTCTGATGGAATGGCAGCACAATTAACCTCTACAAAAGGGCCCTTTGCCCTGTGGCTCATATCATGAATTCTCCGGGCAACTAACTCCTTGCCGGTTCCGTTGGATCCGGTAATAAGCACCCTTGCTTCGGTTGATGCTACCCTGTCGGCCATCTCAATAACATCTTTTATAGCTTTGGATTCTCCAATGATCTCATACTTTTTGCTTACTTTTTTCTTTAATCTTCGTGTTTCGCTGACAAGGGTTGATTTATCCATTGCATTGCGTATTGTAATAAGCAAGCGGTTTAAATCAAGAGGTTTTTCAATAAAATCGTATGCTCCTTTCTTAATTGAATCTACTGCAGTATCAATATTTCCATGCCCGGAGATCATTACCACCGGTGTATCCGGGTTAATTGCCACAATATGCTCAAGAACCTCTATACCATCCATGCCGGGCATTTTTATATCACAAAGAATAATGTCATACTCAATATGTTTTATCTTCTCCACTCCTTGTTTCCCGTCCTCTGCAACATCCACCTCATATTTCTCATATTCGAGAATATCTTTTAAAGTATTGCGGATACTTCGCTCATCGTCAATTATTAAAATTTTGGACATACTGTTTTTTATTTAAAAAACAAAAGTAACATTTACACTCTTAACAAAATAGTTTCAGGAGAACTTTTCACTATTTTAGAGGACCATTTAACAGGGTTACAGTAAAATGTAATTATATGAGTGATAACTTAAAATATTTGCAGCAAGCTGTATGATACCATTAAAAACAGTTACTTTTAAAGCAATTATCCTGCTTATCCTGCTGGGTACGGCTGTTAATACAAAAGGTGAATCTCCCGACAGCCTTAAAATATCAATGCCTGAGCCCTTACCGTTATGGACATTATATATCCCGGGAGCATCTTATTTTTGTCAGCAAAAATATCTCAAGGGCACTGTTTTTTCTGCCCTTGAGATAGGCGGTGTCTGGCTTGGCATAAAGCATAACAACACTTTAAAAAATAACAGCAGCAGCCCTTATTACAACTACCCGCTGTTTTTGGGACTTCAGGCTTTTCAGACTGAGAAACTTACCAACTTTAAAAACCGGCTGGAGATTATGAAGTTTAACAATCCTGATTTCAGGTATCATGATATTTCAGAAAAAGATCTATACCTTTCTCCTTTTAAAATTGAGAACATCGTAACTCCGATAACCGGCGGAATGGTACTGCTGGCAGGTATATTTCTTGGAATCGAAAAGATAAAAGAACGCAATAGTATCTCTGAGGTGGAAGAGATATATTTTGTCAACAGATATATACACCGCAATCAGGCACTTCCTCTTTTTGCAGCCACATCTCTTGCAATGAGCTGGGGAGCGGGGATTGGAGAAGAGTATATCTGCAGAAACTATTTGCTGCCGGTACTTGATTATAAATATGGACAAAAAAAAGGGTTACTCCTCTCAAGTCTCACTTTTGGTGCACTGCACTTCTCCAACCTGCTCTTTTCTGAAAAACCGGATTATCTCTCTGCATTGATCCAGGTGGGAGAAGCAACTATTGCCGGTTATTTTTTAGGCAGGGATGTACAAAAAAGGGGCTATAACATTGGCCCTGCAGTGGCAGCGCATATGTGGTACGATGCCATATTAATGGCAGGCTCCTTTTTGATCAATCCGGAAAATAACTTTCTTGGGGTATCCATAAAAATGAATATTAATTGACCGGACTTTCCCTTTTTTTCGAATG
>CAZLZJ010000036.1:0-21511 GCA_964563975.1 uncultured Prolixibacteraceae bacterium | reverse complement strand
ATTAAAAGTATTGCAAACTCAGCATTTGTCATATTTATTATGACAAAAAGAACTTCAAATATAGGTTGAGATTCTTATATCAAAAAAATATTTAGTTAACTTTACAAAAAAATAAAACTATGGAAAAGCTATTCATAAAAGAGATTAAGATCAAAAAGCCTGTTACTTTTGCTGAAGCGGAACATCTGTTAGAACAACATTCAGTCACACACACGATTGGCAACCTTAACTGGAAAGAGTTTAGTTACAAACCTGAGGTTAGATTCAGAATCGCACATATAAGTAATGAAATATGGCTCAAATATTATGTGAAAGAAAAATATGTTAAAGCAATTGAAACTCGTACCAACGGAGATGTTTATAAAGATACATGTGTAGAGTTTTTTATTGCACCAACAGGCAAAAACTATTATAATTTCGAGATCAGCTGCATCGGGACCATTCATCTTGCCTATGGGGAGGGAAGAAATGGAAGAAAATTTGTAGACCCTGATATGATTGCAAAAATCGAAAGAGTATCAACCTTAGGGAATCAGCCATTTGAAGAAAAATCAGGCAATTTTGATTGGGAAATCATGATCCGGATCCCGGTTGAAGTATTGACCTACAGTAAAATAAAATCTCTTAGCGGGCTAAAAGGAACTGCTAATTTTTATAAATGCGGTGATGAAACTTCTATTCCGCATTATGTAACATGGAATCCGGTAAAAACAAAAGAACCGGATTATCACAGGCCCGAATTTTTCGGCCAAATTCAATTTGAATAAATACAAAATTGTTCACATTGGTGAACAACAAAAAGTTAATTCGCAATTCAAATAAAAATTGGATTGGTCCAGGCTGTATTACCATCTTTATCGGTAACTTCAGCTCTTACCCATTGAGGCTTACGCTTACTCAAATCCCATTCTGCATTATTCAACCCTTGTGAATCTTTCGACAAAAAGACTCTGCCATTACCTGCACCATTAATTCTGAATGCTATTTTTTGAACCGGAGAGCACTTAATAATAACATTCAAATTTTCATCTATATAAAAATCTTCTATTTCAGGGCCTTTTGAAGCATAAAAACAGCCGTTTTCAAGCGCTTCAAGTACACTTTTTTCATCAAGTTTTGAAGCTTTTATAACAGTCCATGCTATCCCGACTCTCGCACTGCTGTGCACGTCGTCGGTAGCCAGGCCGGTTAACATATATCCTTTATTCAACATCTGATCCCAGTAAACATGATTTCCGGCACTATTTGTACCTTCACATCCTGCATTATACACTTCGACCCCCAAATATCCCGATACCTCAGTCATTTCAACAAATGTATGACCCGACCAGTATGGATGTGCATAAAATACTTTAGCCCCCTTATTTTTAATATCATCTATCATATCTTGTGCCGACAAACTGTTGTTGTAATCATAAGGATGCGGTAAGCCAATACCCACAAAATGGTGTATCGGTGCTCCCGAATAAGTTTCCGGATGAAACTCTATACCACTGATAGCTAAAAAATCCCTTGTTGTATAGCCGCTTAAATCATTAGTTTTTCGATGATCTGTAATAGCAACAATATCAAAACCCTTATCCCGGTACTGCTTAAGACGTGTTGGTACATCAACATCACCGTCACTGGTGGTTGTATGCACATGAAGAGCAGCTTTGTACCATTTCCCTTTTACCCTGAAAGGATTTATCAGGCTCCTTGACTTACTGATATTATTTTTGGTTTCCAATGCAAAAATATTAGGAGCCATGGCAGTTACAGCAGAAATACCGGCCAGTTTAAAGAAAATTCGTCGTTTCATTTTGGTATAGTTTTTATTAAAATTAACAATCAAAATTTCAAATATATGCAATTTTCAAAGCCAAATATACAAATAAGAATAAAGAAGACCTTTTTATTTTACTTAAAAGCTTGTAATCATTTGATTATAAATTAGTTAAAAATTAAAAAGTTTCGAATTTAATTGAGAAAAACGTTCATTCTTCACCCTCACAAGAAAAATTCAACTACACTTTTTTAAATTATTTATAAAAAAATTTGCATTTTGCACGTTAGTGCATTATATTTGCAGCATGATTAACAATGATATTTAATATGGCCCGACCCAAAAGCAATAGATATGTATTTGAGCCGCCAATGTTCAGAGAGTTTAAACCGGTAGGAGTAGCAGCCAGGTCGCTTAATACCAACAAGCTGACACTTGATGAATATGAAGCAATAAGATTAGCTGATTATCAAGGACTTTTACATGAAGAAGCTGCAAGTGAGATGGGAATCTCGCGCTCAACTTTTTCACGATTGGTTGTTGCTGCAAGAAGAAAAGTTTCTGACAGCCTGATAAATGGAAAAATGCTAACTATTGGGGGAGGAAAAATTCATTTCAGAAATAATATCATTCGTTGTTTGAATTGTAGGAATATTTTCAAAATAAAAATTAACAGCGCACTAATGAAGTGTCCGGTATGCGGTTCGGCCAATCTTCAGAATCTGGCCGGGGGCTATGGACATGGCAGATGCTGCGCAAATCATTAAAAAAGGAGGTTTATTATGCCAGGATTTGATAGAACAGGACCATTAGGTGAAGGTCCGATGACAGGAAGACGGTTAGGCCGGTGCACCGGATATGCAGGTGATATGCCGGGCCGGGGATACAGAGGATTCGGAAGGGGATTCAGAGGAGGAATGGGCCGGGGATACGGCCGCGCATTAGGTTTCAGATGGGGAAATCCATTTACTGAAGCCGGCCCTCGTTATTCTGATGAAACTCTTCTTGAAAACGAAGCCCGCACACTTAGGAATGAGCTCGACCTAATAGAAAAAGAGCTGGAACAATTACGAAAAAAGAAAGAAGAGTAACCTCTTCTGAAAAAATGCATTTTGGCGCGGAGAACATTTGCTCTCTGCGCCAAATGATATAAAAATCACTTCGCATAACTGACCACCCGGGTCTCTCTGATTACAGTAATTTTTATTTGTCCGGGATAAGTCATCTCATCTTGTATACGCTTTGATATATCATATGAGAGCTGTTCTGTCTCCTGGTCATTCATTTTATCTGCACCCACAATAACCCTTAATTCGCGCCCTGCCTGAATTGCATAAGTTTTTGTTACGCCGGGATAAGAAAGTGCAAGGTCTTCAAGATCTTTTAATCTTTTGATATAAGACTCCACCACTTCACGCCGGGCACCCGGCCGGGCACCTGAAATTGCATCACAAACCTGAACTATTGGAGCAAGCAAGGTTTGCATCTCCTCTTCATCATGATGTGCACCAATAGCATTAACTATTTCAGGCTTTTCCTTATACTTTTCAGCCAACTTCATACCAAGAGTTGCATGGGGCAGTTCAGGTTCGTCATCAGGTACCTTCCCTATATCATGAAGCAGCCCTGCCCGCTTTGCTTTTTTAGGATTTAATCCCAGCTCAGCAGCCATAATAGCACTAAGATTGGCAACTTCGCGCGAGTGCTGAAGCAAATTCTGCCCGTATGATGAGCGGTATTTCATTTTACCGATCAGCCGTACCAATTCAGGATGCAAACCATGAACACCCAAATCAATTGCGGTCCTTTTACCGGTCTCAACTACTTCTTCTTCAACCTGCTTTTTCACTTTGTCAACTACTTCCTCAATTCGTGCCGGATGAATACGCCCATCGGTAACAAGCTGATGAAGGGCAAGCCTTGCAATTTCGCGCCTGACTGGATCAAAAGCAGATAAAACAATTGCTTCCGGAGTATCGTCAACAACTATCTCAACACCGGTTGCCGCTTCTAATGCACGAATATTACGTCCCTCCCTGCCAATAATCCTGCCTTTTATTTCATCATTTTCAATATGAAAAATAGTCACTGCATTCTCAACAGAAGTTTCAGTTGCTAATCTTTGTATTGATTTAATAACTATTTTTTTAGCCTCTTTGTTGGCTGTTTGCCTGGCTTCTTCCATAATTTCATTTATGTAAGCTACAGCTTCCAGCTTAGCCTCTTCCTTAAGCGACTCAACCAACTGATCTTTAGCTTCCTCAGCCGACAAACCGGAAATCTGCTCTAACTTCTCCAGATTTTGACGATGTAATTTTTCAAGCTCCTCATTCTTATGTTCTACACGTTGAAGCTGAACATCAAGATTATCACGGATCGCATCAACTTCTTTTCTTGTAATTTCAAATTCTTTGATCTTTTTATGTAATTCTTCACGCCTTTGATTTATTGCATTCTCTCTCTGATTGAGCTTATTTTCAAGTACATTGATCTTAGAGTTTTTTTCCTGAATATACTTTTCATGTTCAGCTTTCAACTGCAAAAATCTCTCTTTCGCCTGGAGCATTTTGTCTTTTTTAATAACCTCTCCTTCACTTTCGGCCTCCCCTAATATCTTCCTCTTTTTATTCTTTAAAGCTTTATCCCATAATAAATAGGTCAAAATGGCTCCGGCCACAAAACCGGCCACAGCGCTTATCAATATTATTATCCATTCCATTACACTTATTATTTTATTATTAAAAGACCCGTAATAAATCACTCTAATACTCAAGTAATTTACACGGGTCTTTGAAAACTTATATATTATAATTTATCCGCTTATCTTCTCTTTTAAAAAATCTATAATATCATTATTCAAATTTTTTAATTCTTCAATGAAAAGAGTTTTATCTTCATGTTGAACCATCTCTATATGATTCAGCGCAATTTGAAAAGCAGTCATAGCTAATATATCCTGCGAGTCCTTATCCATGAACAGTTCTCTGAATTTCTTAACTGTATCATTAACCATCTTTGCAGCCACTCTGTGCCTCTCTTCATTTTGTCTCTCAATATTCAGGGGATAAGCCCTGCCTTCAATCCTGATATTTATAGTAAGCTGATTCTTATTCACTTCCCATTACCTGTTTAGTAATGCTATACACTTATCAATTTCCCGTATTATTGTATTTAATCTCTTTCTTGCCATTCTGTTCTCATCAGATCCTGTGAGCATCAAATTGGCAATTTTTAAATTTTCATTTTTAAGGCATAACGCCTCTTTTTCATTTTTTAGTATGCTGATTTCCTGTTTTAAAACATTTAGTTCTTCAGCAAGCTCTCTCTGGTATATTTCAATCTCATTAAAATGTTGAAATAACCGGTTAATATTATTCCTCAACTCATTCAGAAATGATCTGTCTTCGTTGGTCATTTTAGCTGCAATTAAAGCACAAAGTTAATATTTTTCAACTATTGTAAAAGTGTTTATATAAGTTTGAAGAAAAAATGCAAAAAAGATTATGTTTGAATACAAAAGGACAATTATTAGACTATGCCAAAATTAGTTTTAATAACAATACTGTTACACCTTATTATATGGAAGGCACTGCCGCAAGATAATTACTATGCAAATCCGGTAAAGATCCCAATACTGCTGAGCGGTAATTTTGGTGAACTAAGAAGCGATCATTTCCATTCAGGAATAGATATTAAAACCAAAGGAGAAACCGGAATTCCCGTTCATTCGGTGGCGGATGGCTTTATATCACGTATTTCAGTCTCACCGGCAGGTTTTGGAAAAGCTTTATATATTACTCATCCCAATGGAACTACAACTGTTTATGGGCACTTGGAAAAATTCACCTCTAAAGTTCAAAAATATATTACAGATCTTCAATACAGGAAAAGGTCATTTCGCATTGACCAACAACTATCATCATCTATATTTCCTGTAAAAAAAAATGATTTAATTGGTTATAGCGGCAATAGTGGAAGTTCGGGCGGCCCTCACCTTCACTTTGAAATAAGAGATTCACGAAGTTCAAAACCAATTAATCCTTTAAAATATGATTTTTCAGTCGCAGACAATACACCGCCAAAAATATTTGCACTTATGATAACTCCACTGGATCCCTATTCACATGTGGAATATTCAGAAGCAAAAAAAATATACCCGGTTATACTGAATGGAGACACCTATATAATCAGAAAGTCTGTCATACCCGTTTACGGCAATATTGGATTTGCCATCCGGACAAACGACTTTTTTGATCAGTCAGAAAACATTTGCGGTGTTTATTCAATTGAACTGAAAGTTGACGGAGAACCGTACTATTCATTTAAAATGGATGAATTTTCATTTGATGAAACCCGTTATCTGAATAGTCATATTGATTATGAAGAGTATATACTATCAGGAAAAAGATTTCACAAAACATGGCTTGATCCCGGAAATAAGCTGAGTATATACAATTATGTACGTAACAAAGGTATTTTTAAAGTAAACGATGGAAATCCACATCCCGTAAGTATTGAAATAAAAGACATCCATGGAAATAAAGCAGTAATAAAATTCTCAATAGTAAGCAGAGTGGGAAATATTCAAGCCAATGGTAATGAATATGGTCAACATATTAACTTTAACAAACAGGCCTGGTATCGCAATGACAGTATATCGATAAATTTTCCGGCAAATACTTTTTATAAAGACTTCAAATTCACCTATCGTAAAGCTCCTGGCAAGTTACTTTCCGGAATACATATAATTCATAACAAAACTGTCCCTCTTCATAAAAGTGCCGTTATTTCAATTCAACCAGGAAATGTCAATGATAAAATTCATGAAAAGCTTTTACTGGTTAATGTTGATACGATTACAGGCAGATTGTCAAGTGCCGGGGGTTCTTATAAAAATGGGTGGGTAACTTCAAATATAAGATCATTTGGAAATTATGCAGTTGCTGCTGATACGATACCTCCAAAAATTGTGCCTCTCAGTATAAGCAATCAAACTATACTTACAGAAGCTTCACGGCTGCGATTTTTGATTTCAGATGAACTTTCCGGAATTAGCTCTGTCGAGGGCTATTTAGATGGAAAATGGATACTTTTTGATTATGATGCAAAAAACAACCTTATTGTTCACACTTTTGATACGGAAAGATTTGAAATGGGGAAAAAACATCAGTTAAAACTTTATGTCACAGACTTAAAAAGCAACAAGTCTGTATATGAAGCATCATTTTATAAATAAAAATGTGATATATATTTACACACTTTACCGAAAGAGGATAGTAAAATGCAAAACTACAAACGATTAGCAGTTTTTTTATTAATCATATTAACAGTAAAATCTGAAATTTCAACAGCATGTACCAGCTTTTTAATTACTAAAGGTGCATCAACTGATGGTTCAACAATGATAACTTATGCAGCAGACTCTCACACTCTTTATGGAGAGCTTTATTATCAACCCGCCGGCAATCATCCGGAAGGTGCCATGCGTAATATTTACGAATGGGATACCGGAAAATATTTGGGTAAAATACCCCAACCTTCTTGCACCTACAGTGTTATTGGTAATATTAATGAACACCAGGTAGCTATTGGGGAAACCACTTTCGGGGGCCGTAATGAACTTGCTGATCAGCCCGGGGCAATTATGGATTACGGGAGCTTAATGTATGTTACCCTGCAAAGAGCCAAAACTGCCAGAGAAGCAATTAAAATAATGACAAGCCTTGTTAAAGATTATGGTTTCTGCAGTTCCGGAGAATCTTTCTCAATAGCCGATCCGGAAGAGGTTTGGATACTTGAGATGATTGGAAAAGGTAAAATTGAAAAAGGAGCAGTCTGGGTTGCTTTAAAAGTTCCGGATGGATATATTTCAGGGCATGCCAATCAAGCCCGAATTACAACTTTTCCTGAAAATGATCCTGAAAATTGTCTGTACTCTGAAGATGTTATCTCATTTGCACGCAAACAAGGCTGGTATTCAGGAAGTGATGCAGATTTCAGTTTTTCTGATATTTACGCACCTGTTGATTTTGAAGGTGCACGTTTTTGCGATGCAAGAGTATGGGCCGGCTTCAATAGAATAACTTCAGGAATGGAAAAATATACAAATTATATTAAAGGAGAAATAAAATATGGAGGGGATAATAATTTCCCGGTAAACAGACTGCCTCTCTGGATAAAACCTGATAAAAAAGTATCAGTACAGGATGTTATGAACTTAATGCGGGACCACTTTGAAGGAACAATCCTTGATATGACAAAAGATATAGGAGCCGGCCCCTTTCAACTTCCTTACAGATGGAGACCCTTAACCTGGGAGTCTGATTCAATCGAATATCTTCATGAGAGAGCAACTTCAACTCAACAGACAGGATTTTCATTTGTTTCACAAAGTCGTAACTGGTTGCCGGGCCCAATTGGCGGAATTCTTTGGTTTGGAGTGGATGATACCTATAGTACATGTTATGTACCAATGTATTGCGGAATAAACGAAATACCTGAATGTTTTTTATCAGGTAATGGAGATTTACTGACATATAGTGAAACATCAGCTTTCTGGACTTTTAACCTGGTCAGCAATCTGGCTTACCTCAGATATAACTATATGATCAATGATATAATAAAAGTGCAAAAAGAACTTGAAGAGAGATTTGTGTCAATTGTTCCTGCAGTTGATAAAGCAGCGCAATCGCTATATGAGGCGTCAAACAAGCAAAAAGCTATTGAATTCATTTCAACATTTTCAGTAAATGAAGCAACTAATGTAACTGAAAGATGGAAAAAGTTAGGGCAATATCTTTTAGTAAAATATATTGACGGAAATATTAAAAAAGAGAAAGACGGAAAGTTTGAACGCACTGAATATGGTTTGCCTGCCGATCCCATTCAACCGGAGTACCCGGAATGGTGGTATAAAATTATAGTAGACCGTACAGGTAATCATTTTAAAGTATTAAATCCTGACACTCATTAAAAAATAATTCAATTTGTTTAATTTGCCGTATCAAAAAAAATACTATTTTTGCACCGCTTTTAAGCAATCTCTTGTCATAGCGACAATATTGCATTGAATATTTAAATTATTTCAGTAATGGACCTAATAAAGATAGCAGAAAACGAATTTGCAACTAAAAAGGAGCATCCGAAATTTATTGCAGGAGATACCGTTACGGTAAGTTACAAAATCATAGAGGGAAACAAAGAAAGAATTCAAAATTACAGAGGTGTTGTTCTCCAGATAAAAGGCTCTGAAAATAATAAAACCTTTACCGTAAGAAAAATGTCAGGCAATATAGGAGTTGAAAGAATATTTCCTCTCAACTCACCTTTTATTGATAGTATTCAAGTTAATAAAAAAGGTAAAGTACGCAGGAAAAGAATTTTTTATTTTCGTGAAAGAACAGGAAAAAAAGCACGTATTAAAGAAAGAAGATTTTAAAAAGAAAAATATCAGCATATTAAAAAAAGGCCTTTCAAAAAAGGTCTTTTTTTTTAAATATACCGGGAACAGGCATTCCGATTAAAACCGAAAAACAACTTTATCCGAATTATAATCGGGATAAACTATATGATACTTTTTAAAATAATTAATTTTGTCTATTTAAAAGTGCTGTATAGTAAGATAGATATTACTATATTGGGGTAACTAAAAATCAAAATCATGAAACCAGGTATATATTTACTGTTAGGACTAATTTTAATATGTTCGTGCAATAATAAAAAACCGGGAATAACTGTTATATTTCCCAAACCGGATAAAGCGGTCCAAATAACTAAAGATGATAAAGAACACCTCTTTGCAAGCTATTATGGTATTAATTCATGGAGCAGTGATCAACGCTATGTCACAATACTTGAAACTGATATTAAATTCAGATTGCCTGATGAAAATGACCCTGCAACACTGGGGCTGGTGGATATGGAAACATACGAATTTATCCCTTTGACGAAAACAAGGGCATGGAATTTCCAACAGGGCTGTATGGCACACTGGCTTGCAACATCACCCGATTCGTTAATAATATATAATGATTTCAGGGAAAACAGTTATGTATCGGTAATAATGAATGTACACACCAAAGAAGAGATAAAAATAGTGCCCCACCCTATCAGTGCCGTTTCACCAAACGGCAAAGAAGCTGCCGGCATAAATTTCTCAAGATTGAGGCTGACCCGCCCCGACTACGGATATGGAGGCAACGGACAAGATCCGAAGGCTGACATTCCATTTCCTGAAGATGACGGACTATTCCTTATTGATCTGGAAACCGGTAAATCTAAACTGATTATATCATATGAACAGGTAAAAAATTTAGTACCGCCAATATCGGAAGGAAGCATTGAGTGGTTTAATCATACTTTGTTCAGCCGTAAAGGCTCAAAAATATTCTGGCTGTCAAGGCAAATTGAGAATAAATCAAGAATAACAACATCATTTACAGTAAACCGTGACGGAACAAACCTACAGCGTTGTTTCCCGGACAACTGGGCAGGTTCACACTTCGACTGGTTAGATGATGACCGGTTAATGGTAACCGCAAATTATGAAGGTAAACAGTATGCTCATGTTTTATTTACCATTGGAAAAAAAGATTATAAACGCCTTGGCAACGGATTGCTCGACTATGACGGTCACGGAACATTCTCGCCGGATGAAAAATGGATGGTAACCGACACCTACTCAGGTGGCGGATTGAGAGAACAAAAGATCTATCTTATGGAGATGAAAAGTGAAGCAGTCCTCTCTCTCGGAAGATACCCCCAACCCCCTGAATACACCGGATTCTGGCGCTGTGACAACCATTGTCGCTGGAGCCCTGAAGGAGATATTATTGGTTTCAATTCTACTTTTACAGGCAGCCGTCAGGTATATATTATTAAACTAAATTACTAAAATCTATTTGCAAATCAAATTTGATGAAGCCTGCTGAAAAAATAAACGAAGCCACGATCGAAGGAGTGAAAAATGGGGATATGGCAGCCTTCGACTTGGTATACAGGGCATACAGCAAACGATTGTACAGATTTGTATATGGAATTATAAAAACTGAAATAGATGCTGAAGAGATAGTTCAGGAGGTATTTGTCAAAATTTGGGAATCGCATGAAAAAATTGACAATTTTGCACTATTTGACTCATACCTGTTCACAATAGCTTACAATTCCACAATAAGTCTCATAAGAAAAAAACTATCTGAAAAAAAATACATACAATATATAAAATCTCTTCAAATTCCGCCTCAACAAAAATCTGCTGAAATAAATTCAGATTTTGAAATATTGTCAGAAAAAGTAAATAAGCTTATAGGAAAACTTCCTCCCCGGCAAAAAGAAGTTTTTAAGCTGCACCGTGAAAATGAACTAACTTACCGTCAAATAGCTGAAAAACTCGATATTTCTGTTAACACAGTAGAGAATCATATGTCGAAAGCATTGAAATTTCTCCGCAATAACCTTAATAAAGAATCACTTGCCGCACTGTTGTTTTTTTATTTGTTTCTTTAATTAAGTCGGGTAACTGTTTCTCAATTTTTTATTTTTGAACCAACCGGTTCCGGACAATTTAAAAACTTTAATCAAAGTAAAATAAAATATTTCAGTAAAAGTAGTGGTAATTGATATGTAATACGTATTACTAATAGTTTTAGGATTTTCAATATTAAAAATGCTCCGGAGTGCTTTTTATATATGAATATAGAATTATTAAAAAAATATATAAATAATAAATGCTCTTCTGCTGAGGTAAATTTAATTATCAAATGGTTAAAAGAAGAGGCAGACTGTATTAGCAACCACCGAATGGTGAGGGAAATATGGCATGAGCCGGTTCAAATTTACAACCATTACGAAGATGAAAAATTTGAATTAATTCTTGACAAGATACATCATAAAATCAACCTGTTAAAGCCAAAAAAACAAAAAAGTACCGGAAACAGCATACAACAAATAAACAAAATATTTATTCGTATAGCAGCAGTTCTTTTCATTCCCTTATTATTAGCTTTTCTGTTTATATTACATACCTCCAGGTCGGAGATTCAAGAATTGACCCGCAAAGGATCAGATAATATTGATGTTATTTCTCCAATAGGTTCCCGTACCTATATTGAGTTGCCGGATGGAACTAAAGTGCATCTTAATCATGGCAGTAAATTATCTTACCCCAGAAGGTTTATTGGCAAAGAGCGCAATGTTGAATTATCAGGCGAAGCTTATTTTACAGTAGCTCACAATCCGGGCAAGCCATTCAGGGTTGATGTGAATCATGCAATAATAACTGCCACCGGAACTGAATTTAATGTGATGGCTTATCCTGGCCAGCAGAATATTGAAACAACACTTGTTAAAGGGAAGATTGTTTTTCAAGATTCAAAAAAAATGGAACCGGGAGAACATCTAAGTTATTCTATAAAAACAGGCCATTATATATGCGACAAAACCGATATTCTAAAATATATTTCATGGAAAGATGGTGTCCTGATCTTTAAAGATGATCCACTTGAAGAAATTGCTTTCAAACTTAGCAGATGGTATAATGTAGATTTTATTTTCAAAGACAATTCTGTTAAGGATATTCCCTATACAGCTACATTTGTTGATGAAACGCTCGTACAAATATTAGATCTGCTTCAGTTGGCAACTCCTATTAAATATGAGATCACTCCAAGAATTAAGCAACCAAACGGAATATTTTCTAAACAAAAAGTAATCATCAATTCATTATAAACAACTAATTCACAAACTTTTAAACAAAAAAGGCCTATGAGATAAATATTTATACCAAAAAAGCAGGGAAATGGTGCAACATTTCCCTGCTTTAATTGATTTAAAATTACAAAGTTTTAAACCTTTAATCAAAACGAAAATATGAAAATTATTAAAAAGAAACCAGTGTGGAAAAATATAAATTGCCACGCATTTAAAATGTTAATGATTATGAAACTTACTGTTTGTTTGTTTCTGGTTTCGACTTTTGGTGTATTTGCCAATTCGTCGTATGCCCAAAAAACAAAGCTAACACTAAATTTTAAGGAGACTCCACTCGAACAGGTGCTTTCCAGTATAGAGGATCAGAGTGAATTTTATTTTCTTTACAGTAAAAAAGTAGTTGATGTTGAGCGTAAGGTCAATATTGAAGTAACAGAAGAGATAGTTCCCAATATCCTGGATCTTCTACTTTCAAATAGTAACGAGACCTACATAATAAACGGAAGACAAATAGTTCTCACCGTTCCGGGTGATTCATGGAGCCCGTCTTCTTCTTATAACTCTGCAATAATGCAACAACAATCAATAATTGGTGGTAAAATAACTGATTCCGCCGGTATGCCGCTTCCGGGTGTTACCGTTATTATTAAAGGTACAACTCAGGGTACAATAACTAACGTAGAAGGAGACTACTCAATATCAAATATTCCTGCAGGTGCCACTCTTGTTTTTTCATTTGTGGGAATGAGAACCCAGGAGGTTACTGTTGATAATAAAACAAGAATTGATATAACCATGGAAGAGGATATAATTGGGTTAGAAGAAGTTGTAGCTGTAGGATATGGAACACAGAAAAAAGTTAATTTAACCGGGGCAGTATCAAATGTAGATTCCGGTACCTTAGAAAACAGGCCCATAACAAATATAGGGCAAGGCCTTCAAGGGTTAATACCAAACCTCAATATAACACAATCAAGTGGTGATTTAGGAAGAGGAACATCATTTAATATTAGAGGATATACCTCTATTAGCGGAGGTGGTCCTTTAATTTTAGTTGACGGAATTCCTATGGATATTAATTTATTAAGCCCTAACGATATAGAAAGTGTCACAGTGTTGAAAGATGCAGCTTCTGCTGCAATTTATGGAGCTCGGGCATCATATGGCGTAATTTTGGTTTCTACAAAAAGGGGTAAGAGGACAGATAAACCTAATGTGTCTGTTTCAAGCAATTATACAATTAACAAACCTGTTGTTTTCATGGAATTTATGGATTCTATGGAGCAGATGACCTTTATGAATGAAGGTCAAAAGCGTGCTAGCGGAGTTAATTATTTTGATGATTATGAAATTGAAGCAATTACAAATCATTACAATAATCCGGAAAACTACCCGGAAACCTTTTTGCATCCACTTAAAGCTCCTAATGAATATAGTTACTGCGCCAATACCAATTGGCCTGCAGCAACTATGAAAACAGAGTACCCTATGTTACAAAATAGTGCTACTATTTCCGGAGGTACAGAAAGAATAGATTATTATGCATCATTTAATCATTTATATCAGGAAGGTATCACTAAAGGATTTGATGAAAAATTCAATCGCTATAATTTCATGGGTAAATTAGGATTTAATTTGACTAAATGGATGTATCTGGCTGCAAATATTTCCACAAATAACAGCACAAAAGTTTTTCCGCCATTTTTAAGTGAAACTGAAAGCATATACCATAGCCATTCTTTTACCTGGTATCCCATATATCATCCGGATGGTACTTATGGGACTAAAAATTTAATTAATGTTGTACAATTAGTTAATGAAGGAGGAAAAAGGGAAAGAAGTATATCTGATTCATGGTTAACCGGTATAGCAAGGCTTACACCAATTAAGAATATGACATTTAACCTTGATTATTCATATAGGGGGTATTATCAAGAATATTTAGATCACCAAAGAGCATTACCGGTATATAATAGAGATGGCGATTTAACTCAATATGCAACAGGAACATACCCAGACTATGTTCAAAGAACTTATAGCCGTATAAATGAATATGTTTTTAATGCATTTACAGATTACGAAAACACATTTGCTGAAAAACATTATTTCAAAGCAATGGTAGGTTTTAACCAAGAGCTTCGTCAAAATGGCAACTTTAATGTTAGACGAAATAATTTAATTGTGCCCACTATACCTTATTACAGTTTGGCAACCGGAGAATGGTCAGGTAGCGACGGAGGAACTGAATATGCAATCAGAGGAACTTTTTCCCGTATTAATTACATATTTGACCAACGCTACTTTATGGAATTTAATGGAAGATATGATGGTTCTTCAAAATTTCCAAGAGGCGATCGTTGGTCATTTTTTCCATCATTAGCTTTAGGATGGCGAATAGATAATGAAGCTTTTTTTGGGGGCCTGAAAGATATATTTGAGGTATTTAAATTAAGAGGCTCTTTAGGTACCCTTGGCAATCAAAATGTTACCGGTTATTATCCATACGTTCCCAGTTTTAGTTCCGGACAAGTTAATTACATTTTAAGTGATAACAAGCCTATGACTGTATATGCTCCAGGACTGGTGAGTCCTACTTTAACCTGGGAAACCGTTGTACAAAAAAATTTAGGTCTGGATTTGGCTCTATTAGATAATAAACTGGGTGTGAATTTTGATATTTATAGAAGAGACACCAAAAATATGCTTACAAGATCAGCTACAATGCCTTCAATATTAGCAGTAAATGAACCGGAAGCAAATGCTGCAGACTTAAAAACTACAGGTTGGGATATGGAAGTTCATTGGAAACAATATAATCAAAATCTAAAATGGTCGCTATCTCTAATTTTATCTGATAATATTTCTAAAATCACTAAATTTGATAATCCCAGAAAGTTATTTTCCGATCATTATGAAGGAGAAATAATTGGCGAAATATGGGGACTCACAACTTTAGGTTTTTTTAAAACAGATGAAGAAGCTGCTGCTGCCGATCATACCGAAATTACAGGTAGAACAATTGAAGCAGGTGATTTTCAATTCGCTGATTTAGATGGTGATGGAATAATATCAAGAGGAGAGCAAACTGTTGATAATCCCGGAGATTATTCAATTATTGGTAATTCAAGAGCACGTTACAATTTTGGAGTAAGACCCTCACTATCATGGAAAAACTGGAATTTGGATATGCTGTTTCAAGGTGTAGGCAAAAGGCAACAAAAATTAAGTAATTCATACTATTTAGCTCACTATACCTCACAATGGCAAATGGGGCCAAAAATTGCTGCAGATTATTGGACGCCCGAAAACACTAACGCTCGTTTCCCACGCCCCTATTTAGAAGGATGTCCTGATGTTACTGTTTCACAAACATGGTGGTTACAAAATGCAGCATATGTTAGGCTAAAACAATTAAATTTGGGATACACTGTTCCTTCTTATTTAACTTCAAAAGTTAATATTGAAAAGTTATATATATTTTTTACCGGACAAAATTTATTTGAATTTTCCGGTATGATTGATAAAATTTCTGATCCTGAACAATCAGGAGCTAATGTCTACCCGCTTAACAGATCAATTGGATTAGGAATAAATATTGATTTTTAATAATAATTAAAAGCTAAGCAAATGAAAAGGTTATATTTCACAATTATAGTTTTACTGTTTATATCAGCATGTAGCGAAGACTTCCTGGATAGATTCCCTTTAAATGAAGTTAGTGATGCAACTTTTTGGGAAACAGCTGATGATATTCTTTTGTATGCAAACCAATTTTATCCACAAATAGGACATCCAACTTTAACCACACCGGATAATTATTATCGGGATGATGACAGGTCTGATAATCAAGCACCAAGTGTGCGTGATCCTCATCTTTGGAATGAAAGCCCGATCCCTACTACTGGTGGAGGATGGGCCAAATCTGATTGGTTACCAATTCGAAGAGTTAATTACGCACTTGCAAGGATTGAAAATATGGAAAAATCTCAAAAAGTTCTGAGTGCAGAAGCAGAAATCAGATTTTTAAAGTCTCTTTTTTATTTTAGGAAGGTTGTTGATTTTGGAAATGTCCCTTGGCTGGAAAAGGATTTGAATATAGATTCTGAAGAACTATTTGAAGGTAGAGACGACAGAAAATTGGTAATTAACAATTTATTAGATGATTTAGATTTTGCAATAACCCATTTGCCTCAACAATCATCAGATTTAAGATTAACTAAATTTACAGCTCTTGCTCTAAAAACACATATTTGTTTATTTGAAGGAACATTCAGAAAATACCACAACCTTGGCGATTGGCAAGATTTATTAAAAGAATCTGTTAGTGCAGCAGAAAGCATTATAAATTCCAGTTTATTCGATATTTTTTCAACTGGTAATATCTTAGATGATTATTATAGATTATTTAAGCAAGAAGATTATGCTGGTAACCCGGAAGTAATCTTTTACCAACATTTTATAAAAGATGTGCGTATGCACAACACCATGAGAAGAATGTATGGAGCAACCAGATCAGGATTTACAAAAGATTTTGTTAACAGCTATCTTTGTAAAGACGGCTTGCCTATCGCATTAAGTCCACTATATCAAGGAGACATTAAATGGGGTGACGAATTTAAAAACAGAGATCCTAGAATGCGCCAGTCAATATATGATAATGAAACCCGTCCATACATTATTCAACACGATGGTTCTCCTTTCTATAAAGAAATGCCTCAATTTGAGAGCTATTCAGGCTTAACAAGTTATGAGATGCTTAAGTATTTTCCTGAAACCCAAGAGGATATATTTCAAAATCAGCAAACAATTGATATAATTACTTATCGATATGGCGTAGTACTGCTTGAATATGCAGAAGCAAAAGCCGAACTTGGAGAATGTACACAAGATATATTAGATATATCTATCAATAAATTAAGAGACAGAGTAGGAATGCCTCATCTCACAGTTGACGTTGGATTTATTGATCCTGATTGGCCAGAATGGGAAGTTCCTGTCTCCCCGTTAATCAATGAAATTCGTCGTGAGCGCCGGTTAGAACTGGCAACAGAATGTTATCGTTGGCGTGACCTCGTAAGATGGAAAGCAGGGAAAATAGTTGAAAATCCATTAACTTATTTAGGAGCAAGAGATCCCAGATCAGAAGATAATTCATATTACAAAACCTATGGAACAAGAGTAAGGAAATGGGATAATAAAAGATATTTCCTTCCGCTTCCTTTACAAGATTTAGTACTAAACCCAAATTTAGAACAAAATCCCGGGTATTAAACGAATATTAAAACAGTGAACTTGATTCTTTTCAAGTTCACTGTTAAAAATGATAATCAAAAAATCAATTCAAATGAATAATAAGTATTATCAAAAATTAATTTTTTTAATTCTATTAATAACTTTAAGCTGTAACATTTCAAGAATAGAAATAGAAAACCCATATAAAAATAAAAAAGATTTTCCATATAAAGCATCACTTCACAATCATTCAAAGTTTCATCCCGAATGGAGTCATGCTCCAATTCCATCTGACAAGCGCCTTAGTGATTATAGAGATTATGAAACATATCCTAAATATGGAATTGTTGCTATTACAGAACATGAACGATTAACCTTACCTTCAAATACAATTCCTTCCGGTGATTTAACTGACAGCTCCGCGCCCTGGGGGGTTAAAGGAATTCTTTGGATTCCGGGAATTGAAACTATTATTGGACATAGAGAAAAAGATAGTTGGGATGATAATTGGCGATACGAAGGAGATTTATTTGGAGAAATGTTAATTATTAATGCATCCGGTGAACAAACCGAAGAAATAGATTGGACAATTGCTAAAGATAACTCAGCAGCCAGCGGTTGGATATATACCTCAAGAGGCTTACCTCCAATTATTGAATTTTCATTTACTGGAACTGGATTTAACTGGATAGCAAAAACAGATATAGAAGGAGGAATAGCGGAAGTAATATTAAACGAAAAAAAAATAGGAGAAGCAAATTTATTTTCTTCAAAACCAATTTTTAAACAAGTTGTGTTTTCAATATCTGACTTAGAAAACAAAAAACATAAATTACAAATAAAATATGATAGGAAAGGTGATAGTCCTGTACGCTTTTGGGCCAAAATTAACATGGATATGATTACTGTTATTAAACCAGGTGGAAAGTTAATAAACTATGGGGCAAATCATTCAAGTATTACTTATTTACCTTTTCGGTATAAACACGAAGCTCATCCCAGGGGGAAAGGCAGAAGTGTTGAAGAGCCTATTAGGATGTTAAAAGAAGATGGATGTTTTCTGGTTTTGTCTCACCCAAATTCCCGGCTCGAAACAACAGGAGAATCCAAGGGTATACAACTTTGGCCCTCTGCAGGATATACTTTTCATGAGTTGGATTTAATTTTCGGAAATCAAAAAAAAGGAATACTTCCTATGTCACATACCCCTCACGCTATCGAAATTGGAAATCAAGGGTATGATTTTTCAGATCGCACGAATTTTAAAAATGCTGAAGAAAAATGGGACTACCTGTTAAAACAAGGGCATCGCGTAATGGGTACTGCCTCTGACGATTCACACGGAACTTCAGCATTTGGGGGGTGGATAGTTGTTAACACAAATGCTCCCTCAAGAGAAGACCTGGAACTTGAAGATGTTATGGAAAGTTTATTTTCCGGAAATTTTTACGCATCACAAGGACCCAATATAGAAATAGAAGTTAAGAAAAATAAATTTACTATTAAAGCCGATAAACCTGCCTTAATAGAATTTATTTCTAAGGAAGGGGTAGTGAAAAGTGAAAACAATCAGACCTTATCTACATATGTAATAAAAGGAGACGAAGAGTATGTCCGGGGCAGAGTAACACGCGAAGATTCTAAATGGAAAGAGATCAATGGAGGAGGTATTGGAAAAAAACGTTCAGCATGGACAAATCCAATATATGTGATTAAAAAATAAATACTGATAAGAGTTTTTATATGCCTCTGAAAAAGGAAAAATTATTGCTAATACTTACATTGATAACTATTTTTTTAAATTGTTATTCCATAAATCCATATCAAAAATTAATTAAAACTACTTTTAATGTTGATGTGTGTATTTATGGTGCAACAGCAGCCGGCATTAATTCAGCTGTTGCTGTTGCCAGAGAAGGATTTTCCGTTGTCATTATTGAACCCTGGCTTGAAATTGGCGGTTTGATGGGTACTGGATTTAGAATGCAACAAGATGTACCATATCCTGATCATCTTGGAGGGCTTACGAAAGAATTTTATGAAAAAGACCTGTCTATTACTGATTTAAGACATTATCAAGGAGCTTCAAACTTTAATATAGGTTTTTTTCATGATATGCTTAATAAACATCCTGATTTAATTAAGTTAATTTTAAATCATAGGCTGTTATATGTTTCAAAGAATGATAAATTAATAGAAGAAGCAATTTTTGAATATGCTCCCCCTGATGAATATGGAGTTCCATGTGGTAAGCGAGCCTCCAATAATCTGACAAGTGTAAAGGCAAAAATATTTATTGATGCCAGTTATGAAGGTGATTTGATGGCCTATTCAGGTGTATCTTATCGGGTAGGCAAAGAATCTAAAAATGATTACAATGAATCTTTGGCAGGAATAATTATTGGCGGAGCTTTAAATTACAGAAAAAAGTATGATGAAAACAACAATAAATTTCCTGGGGTTGACCCTTATATTGAGGAGGGAAATCCGGAAAGTGGATTGCTATCATGCATTTCTTCTGAACCATGTGGTAACGAAGGTGATTCATCCCGTTTTTTTATGGGTTACAATTTTAAATTATCATGGGAAGACAATCCGTCGGATGAATTCCCCGGAATTCATGTTCCGCTTCCGGATAATAAAGATAATCATGTTTATATTTTATTACAACGTTATAAAAAAGCAGGATATAAAATAACCTGGCCGCATTCAAACTTTCAACGAGGAGAACTTATGACAGGAGCATTGCCCGGAATGCAGTTAAATTATCCTGATAGTGATTGGGAAGTTCGTTCAAAAATATGGCAAAACTATATAGAACATATAAAAATATTAACTGATTTTACAGGAAAAGATTTATATCTTTTATCTGATATTAATAAAAAATCAAATGGCTGGCCATTACTATATATTCGTGGAGGCAGGAGAATGATTGGTGAATATATAATGACACAACATGATATTCAACTACAAACGAATCCTCAAACCCCAATATGCCTGGGGTATTATAAAATTGATATTTATCCTAACAGGTTAGTCGTGCTTAAAGATGGGACTCTTGCCCATGAAGGTGATGTGTTTCTTTTAGCATCACCCGGACCATATAGTATTCCTTATGGTGCAATTATTCCCCAAAAGAAAGAGTGTGAAAATTTATTAGTTCCTCTTTGTTTATCAGCAAGTCATGTAGCTTATTCTTCTATTCGTATGGAAGCCACTTATATGTTAATAGGAGAATCAGCAGGTATTGCCGCTTCTCTAGCATTGAAGACAAAAAAAGCAGTTCAAGATATTAACCGCAATGAATTGACTACCAAGCTTAAGGAATATGGTCAAATTTTAAAATGGAATGGAAAAGGATATCGGAAATGGCGTTACAATATTTTACAAGAACCAAAAGAAGAAAAAACAAGGTGGGACACAAATCCTGAAGAATATACAAAATATCCTATCGAAGTTTTATGGAAATAAATAAAAAATAACATTTGCATAGTATATTGTTTCCCCGGCTTTTATGCTCACACACTTTCCGGACAAATTAAAATGTTTGCTAATATTAATATTCAAAGTATATTTACCAATGGTTTAGCTGAACAAATTGAATTTTAAATATTTAATTAAATTATATTCAGATGAAATTTTCCGGAATATTCTTTACATTATTGATCATGACTGCAGCAGCATGTTCATTATTTCAAAAAAGCTCCGTTACCATAGAAAATGAATACTTCAACTATGAAATAGCACATAACGGCACTAACCTCCATTTTACGGATAAATCAACCGGAAAAAATTACTTAAGTGGCG
>CAZLZJ010000035.1:5369-22925 GCA_964563975.1 uncultured Prolixibacteraceae bacterium | reverse complement strand
AAGGTATTCAGTTATGACCAGAGAAGAAAGGATTGAATATTCCAAGCTGAGAATAGAATCAGCCTATAATACTTTTGAAGCTGCTAAAGTTCTTATTCAAAACGGGTTTTGGAATTCAGCATTTAACAGACTATACTATGCTGTATTCTATGCGGTAAATGCCTTGTTAGTGTTAAATAAGATTGATTCTCAGACGTATTCCGGCTCGAGAACAAAATTTTCCAGGCATACTGTTAATGATTTCTAAAAGTGTACCACCTCAAAAATATAAAATTATTTTTTAACTTTATTTTTTATACGATAACTTTCTCTGGAGTTATGGAAAGCTTTCCATAATAAAGGGGTAAGTTACAGAATGGAAAATAGAAAATCAATTTTCTTACAATAAAACACCAAAAAAGTGTAAAATGAAAATTGCCAAAATGTAAAACTAAAATTTGCTAATTACAAAAGAGAACTATTGAAATTTTTTAACGAATGAAACGGATTATAATAATAACCATAATTACCCTCTTTTTTACGGGGTGCGCGAAAAAGACAAAAAGAGATGAAAAAATGGAGGTAAAAAGTGAGATACAAAAGAGAGTGGAGGAGTTTGCGCCATTTAAGTTAACAACCGATTTTTCGGTGCTGACAGAGAAAGAGAAATTGATGTTACCCTTGTTGCTTGAGGCTGCTGAAGTGATGGATGATTTATATTGGCGGCAGGCTTTCGGGGATAAGGATGAGCTTTTATCAGCCGATTTAGATGAGGATACAAAAAGGTTTGTTGAGATAAATTTCGGGCCGTGGGAGCGGCTAAATGATAATAAGCCTTTTGTGAAGGGTTACGGCCCTAAACCGCCGGGGGCTAACTTTTATCCTCACGATATGACTAAGACTGAGTTTGAGGCATGGGACAATGATTCTAAAACCGGTCTTTATACGCTGATCCGCAGAGATGAAAGCGGAAATCTTATGGCAATACCTTATCATGAGGTATTTAAGCAACAGCTTACTAAAGCTGCCGCCCTGGTTATGGAGGCTTCGAAGCTGGCCGAAGATAAAGGATTGAAAAATTATTTGGAGAAGCGTTCCCGGGCTCTGCTGACTGATGATTATTATGAGAGTGATTTGGCATGGTTAGATATGAAAAATAATAGTATTGATTTTATTATCGGCCCAATTGAGAATTATGAAGATCAGCTGTATGGCTATAAGACTGCCTATGAGTCGTTTATTTTAATAAAAGATAAAGAGTGGAGCAGCAGATTGGAGCGCTATACTGCCATGCTGCCCGGGCTGCAGGAGGCATTGCCGTGTGAATTAAAATATAAAGATGAAAAACCCGGGGTTGAATCTGATATGAATGTATATGATGCCATATATTATGCGGGCGATTCAAATGCAGGAAGCAAGACTATTGCAATTAACCTGCCAAATGATGAAAAGGTTAGAGAGATAAAAGGGAGCAGAAAGATGCAGTTGAAAAATTCAATGCAGGCTAAATTTGATAAAATTCTAATACCCATTGCCAACCTGCTGATTGCTGAAGAGCAGCGTAAGCATGTGAAGTTTGATGCATTTTTTGAAAATACTATGTTCCATGAGGTGTCGCACGGGCTGGGGCTTGGAAGTACAACCGATAAAAGTTCAACGGTGAGAGAAGCGCTGAAAGATGCTTACACCTCCATTGAGGAGAGTAAAGCTGATATTTTAGGCTTATGGTGTGTATATCACCTCAATGAGTTGGGAGAGCTTGGCGAAAAGAATATGATGGATAACTTCGTGACTTTTATGGCCGGAATATTCCGGTCGGTGAGGTTCGGGGCTGCCAGTGCTCACGGGAAGGCCAATATGATCAGATTTTACTACTTTAATGAGATGGGTGCTTTTGAGAGGGAACCCGCTACCGGGACTTATAGTGTGAATTTTGAAAAAATGAAAATGGCTATGATCTCACTTTCAGAGATGTTGCTGAAGATACAGGGAGATGGGGATTATAAAGCGGCAAAATATCTTATTGATGAGAAGGGCTTTATTCGTGAAGAGCTGCAACGGGATATTGGAAGGATCGAAGAGGCAGGTATACCTAAAGATATAGTGTTTGAACAGGGTAAGTTTTGATTTTGGGTACATTAACTTTATATTAACAGTATCTATATATCAAAATATGTACTTTTGTTTTATGAATTTATTCAAAAGCATACTGGCATATATATTAGCAGCGACTATCCTGACTACAGCATCAGGAATAGTCGTGTTTCACACATTTTGTATATGTTCAGGTGTTGATCATTACTCTCTGTATGTTACTCCCGCAACTTGTAACGAAAGTTATCATATTAAGTATGCTTATGAAGAAAAGAGCAGTCTCCATACTGATAAGTGTGGATGCAACAATCCTGATGTTAAATTCTATAAGCTTGATGATAAGGTACTTAATGATAACTTAAAATCTGAAAAGATTCAACCCCAGCTGTTAAGCATACTGCAACATATTTTGCCGGTTGATATATTTTTGAGCAGCCGTCCGGAACCGGCAATAACAGACTCTTATTATACATTTCCGCATATCTACCGGTCATTAGAATTTCTTATTCTCATTCAACAACTTAAAATTCTGAATTTTTTTAAAATCTGAAAAGGTAAGCCGGCTAAAATAGCTTAACGGTCTTTTTTGATGGCCGGCAATTTAAAATCAATTCATTTTTTAATATATCGATTAATTAAAATTAAAAAGATGAAACAGATGGTTTCATCAATTATTAAATTTCTAATTAATTTATATTCACATAATTACAAAATTTTAAGCAGATGAGATATTTTGGAATTTTATATATATTATTTCTTCCCTTATTTTCATTTTCACAGGTTATTGAAGGAGTTGTTTATGGTAACTCTGATGATGGATTGCATCCTTTGCCGGGGGTTAACATCTATTGGCAGGACAGCAACAGGGGAGTTGCTTCATTTGAAGATGGAACTTTTAAAATCAGCAAAGAGAAAAAAGATCATATACTTGTTTTCAGGTTTGTGGGTTACGAACAACAGGAGATACATATTCATGAACCTGATCCGGTGGAGGTAGTGATGGAGCCTAATCTGGAGCTTGGCGAGGTGAAGGTAGTGCACAAAAACAGGGGAACATACCTTTCTAAAATAGATGCTGTGCAGACCGAACGGATACATGGTGCCGAGCTGCATAAGGCTGCTTGTTGCAACCTTGCCGAAAGCTTTGAGACAAATCCCTCAGTTGATGTGAGTTATAGTGATGCGGTTACAGGAGCAAAACAAATCAGGCTGTTAGGATTGGAGGGTACCTATTCGATGTTGCAGCTTGAGAATATGCCTAACCTCAGGGGGCTGGCCACCAATTACGGGCTTACATATATTCCGGGTCCGTGGATGGAGTCGATACAGGTGTCGAAAGGCGCTGCTTCTGTATTGAATGGTTATGAGTCGATCTCGGGGCAGATAAATGCAGAGTATAAAAAACCTGATTCTCAGGAGAAGATTTTTTTGAATACCTATGCCGGTACCAGCGGAAGGTTGGAATTTAACGGTAATGGCAATATCAGGGTTTATAAGGATATGCTTACAACAGGCCTCTTTTTTCATATTTCAGACCTATCGAAGCGTAATGACGATAATGGCGATGGATTTTTGGATGAGCCGCTGGCACGACAGGTGCAGTTTATGAACCGCTGGAAATACAATAATCATAAAGGTTTTATGGCTCAGGCCGGTTTTTCGGTATTGGATGAGAGTCGTATCGGAGGGCAAACTGCCTTCCGGAAAGAGATGCAACCGCTATTGACAAATCCTTATGGTATCAGTATTGAAACCAATAGATTGGAAGGATTTTTCAAGACAGGCTGGGTGTCGGAAAATCAGAAGACCGCAGTGGCATGGCTCTCAAACTTTTCAAGACATGAAACTAACTCTTTTTATGGATTAAATTATTATAATGCAGGGGAGACACGCTTTTACGGCAGCGCTGTGCTGACCAAAAATTTTGATGAGCATGAAACACACTCGGTGAATACCGGTTTAAGTTATATATATGATAACTTTGATGAAACACTTTATAATATTGAAGGGAGCCATACAGAAAAGGTGCCGGGAGTTTTTGCAGAGTATACCTATAAACCTAATCACGATCTGGTGTTTATGGCCGGGATAAGGAGTGATTTTCATAATGTTTTTGGTACATTTATTACCCCACGTATGCATTTCAGGTATAATCCCAATCATAACCTGACCTTTAGGATAAGTGCCGGGAAAGGGCACCGGACTGCCAATGTGCTTTCGGAAAATAGCTTTCTTCTTGCAGGATTCAGACCATTGCAGTGGGAAGATGATATTTTCCGGGAGGAAGCATGGAATTATGGTGTGGCCGTGATTCAGAACTATTCTCTCTGGAGCCGGGAGTTACAGATAAATGCCGAGTTTTTCAGGACTGACTTTATCTCCCAGTTGGTGGTTGACCGCGAATCTTCAGCCGATCATATAATCCTGTCTCCCTTAGACGGTAAGTCATTTGCAAACAGCTTCCAGCTTGATTTGCGGTATGAGCCTGTAGAGAGGCTTGACGTTTTGCTGGCATACAGGCATAATGATGTGAAGCAGACAATTGGCGGGGAGTTGCGGGAGAAGCCTCTGACCGGTAAGTATAAAGGGCTGGTAACTCTTAATTATACTGTCGGTGAAAAAAAGTGGATGTTTGACTATACCGTTCAGTTTAACGGGGGAGGGCGAATAGCACGCTATCCTTTGGAGAATCCGGAGGCTGTAAATATGCTATCTGACTATTTTAAGTTTTCTCCTTATACAGTTATGAATGCACAGGTGACTAAATACTTTAAACAATGGAATATTTATGCCGGTGCTGAAAACTTAGGCGACTTCAGGCAGAAAAATCCTGTTGAAGGCTCAGATAATCCTTTTGCTACCGGCTTTGATGCTACTAATGTATGGGGTCCGGTTATGGGAAGAAGGATTTATGTGGGGTTACGGTTTAACTTAGATTACAAGTAGTTATATAAAAAAAAGGATGGGTCAACACCCATCCCTTTCATCTAACTAAACCAATAAAACTAATCAAACCTAAACCTATGAACTAAAACTATGATGCAAATATAAGTACCTTTTTGTACATATTTTGTTAACGGAGTGTTAAAAGTTGTCTTATTAAACATTTCTTAACAGAATAAAAAATAATTCTAAGCCGGTTTTAATTGCAGGATAATACTCTTTTAAGTGCATTAATTGATAGTGTCAATCTCAGGCTCCTGCCCTGCAATAGAGTCACGCATACTGGTGTCGGCCATTATATTTTTATATCTCATATAATCCATGACACCAAGGTTCCCTTTATTAAATGCTTCTGCTATGGCAAGAGGGATTTTAACCTCTGCTTCGATAACTTTTGCTTTGGCTTCCTGGGCTTTGGCCTTCATCTCCTGTTCAAGTGCTATTGCCATGGCACGGCGCTCTTCCGCCCGGGCCTGTGCAATATTTTTATCAGCTTCTGCCTGATCTATCTGTAGCCCGGCACCTATATTTTTGCCTATGTCGATATCGGCTATATCAATTGATAGTATTTCAAAAGCGGTTCCTGCATCAAGCCCTTTTTCAAGAACTACCCTTGAGATGAAATTGGGATTTTCAAGAACGCTCTTGTGAGAGTGTGAGGAGCCGATTGATGATACAATTCCTTCGCCTACACGGGCAAGTACAGTTTCTTCTCCTGCACCACCAACTAACTGTTTAATATTTGCACGGACAGTGACCCTGGCTTTTGCTATCAGCTGGATACCATCTTTGGCAACGGCAGTGACGGGAGGAGTGTTTATAACCTTCGGGTTAACCGACATTTGAACTGCTTCAAATACATCGCGCCCTGCAAGATCGATAGCTGTAGCTACTTTAAAAGAGAGGTCAATATTTGCTTTGGAGGCCGATACCAGCGCATGAACTACGTTGGCAACATGGCCGCCGGCAAGATAGTGGGCTTCCAGGTCGTTGCGATTAAGCTCAACCCCTGCCTTTATACCTTCAATAAGAGCACGCACAATAACACCCGGGGGCACTTTGCGGAACCTCATCAGGAAAAGTTGGAGTAACGATATTTTTACACCTGAAACAAGTGCTGAAAACCATAGCCCTAATGGAATGAAATAGAGGATGATGAAGAGCAGGACTAATACTCCTATCACTAATCCCCATGCGCCGAATGATTCAGTCATTTTTTAATTTATTTATAGGTTCTACAATTATTTTATTTGAAAGTATTTTGACTACCCTGATCTCTGTATTTTGGTCTATATATGTGCCGGTCGACTGGGCTTCGATAATTTCACCGTTTACCTTTATTTTGCCTGACGGTGCCAGCCTGCCCATAGTGATACCTGTATCACCGGGGTGGATCTTTTCTTTGTCTATATTTTCAATTTTCCAGTCTACCTGTGTGTCAAGAACGATAGCCTTACCTGTTTTTGATTTAAAGAAACGGTAGATTAACAGAGGTGCGGCAATTAGCACAAATATCAGAGTGAGAAAGCCCGAAAGGGTACCGTAATGAGCAAACGACATATAAACAGCACCGCCTAAAAGTACCAGTCCGCCAATGCCGGCAACAGTGACGCCGGGGATAACCGTGAACTCTAAGAATAACAACAGTAATCCTAAGAAGATCAGGAGAATAATTGCTAAGATAGTCATGATAGCGAACTTATAGTTACACTTAAATTTTTTTGCAGAAGTCTATTTTTCATTTTTTCAATATATATAAAAGGTCCCTTGCAAATATCACAGCTGCCCTTGTAATGAGTAATAAGGGCACACTGCACAGCTTGTTCAAATTTGTGGGCACACACCTCTGTCAGGGCATTGATAACATAATCAAAGCTATGAACATCATCATTATGGAGTATCAGTAAATAGATACTTTCAGGAACTTTTTCCTGCCCATCTTGTCTTTTTTTCCGGGTCTGTTTATTAGTCATTTTCCTGTTTCTATCTCTTTTGCTTGTTCCAAAGTTATTCTTTTTTCCTGAAAATATGGTACAACCCTGGCATCTTTAATTCCTTCCTGCCTAACCTGATCACGCATTTTAATTGCATCTTCAAGGTTTGTTAAATTTCCGGTGGTGTAAACAACAACTCCGTTCTCGTCGGTGTAGTTTTCTATTTTGCGCAACATCTCCAGCTTGTTGTAAAGCCTTTTGATATGAGTAGGTACACCGCGACTGTAAGCGCCTATCTCTATTTTATATACCAGCCCCGACGATTTAACCTTACCTGTAACAGTGCCGGGAGTGGTTAACAGTTCAGAAGGGGTTATTATTATTACTGGCTCGTCATTTTTTGTGTCTGTAGCCATGACCTCCGAATAACTGCCCTCTTTTAATGCTTTTATCTTGTTGAGTTCAACCGTAAAGTTGTTAATTTCTGTATTGTTGGCTTCCTGCCAGTACTCATTTTCTGTCTCCCTGCACTCCTGGCGAAGCTTGCGGATTATATCCTGCATTACATAAATTTCACTTTCAAGCGATATAATTTCCTGCCCGATAGTCTTTTTCATATCTCCATCGTCTGACTCCCTGTACTCTTTACGAAGCATCTCTGTTTGCATCAGGCTTTTGTCTAATTTACTTTGCATTGACCGGGCACGGGAGAACAGCTCTTTTCCTTTGTCTGTTCTGAAGTGTGATGTGTGCAGGTAAGTGACAGAGTTATTGATCTGAAACTCTATAAATTCCCCTTCGGGAAGAGCTACCGTGGGTTTAACTCCCGGAAGATCAGGCAGTGCTCTTCGTGATATCCCCAATTGTTCTTTTTTCTCTTTTTCATGATTGCCGGATGGGGTAGTGGCAGGCTCACTGTATTCCGGGGTTTCATTTGCTGTTTCCGGTTGTACTGCAGGCGGAGAGATAACTTGAGGAACAGTGTCTGCCGGTAATTCCGGTTTTTCGAAAGATGTTGTGCTGAAAGGATTAACTTTGTCGTAACACTGCTGTATCATTTCATTGATTTTAAGAGCTTGCTGTTCTTTTTCGGGGACACTGATCCTGAACCGGTTATAATAACTCAACGCTTGCTCCCATTCACTTTTTGCATGGTACTGTATGCCCAGGTAATAGTTTATCCGATGAGGCGTGACTGTTTTACCTGCTTTTAAAAGGTGGTTAAGGTCGGTATCTGAATAGTTGCCGTTTTCAGTGCGGCTGGCTCCATAATAATAATTCAGCATGGTGTTGTCAGGCTCTTTACTTAGCAATAATTCAAGTATCTTTTCAGCTTCCCCGTAGTTCTCTTTGTCAAAAAGTTTTAATGCCGTAATGACAGAAGCTTCCTGACCGGTACTTTGAAGTGAAACTAAGAAAAGTGCTATTAAAACAGTTGATATTGCCGCATATCTTTTGAAAATCATACTTTCTTTCGTTGAGCTTGATAAATTAATATTTTTTTCTCAATAATTGTAAAATTACAAAAATTGTGCTAAGCTTCCTCAATATGTACGGGAACTTTTTTACCGGATGGTAATTAGTTATTTTCAATTTTAATCAATTGCCGGTAACAGCCGGATTTTATTATTTATTAACGTATATTTGTGATGTAAGAAAAAATATTACTGCAATGAATTTACCAAAAGCAGGCGAAAAAGCCCCCGATTTTCAAGGTATCAACCAGGATGGAAAAATGATCAGTTTAAGCGATTATATTGGGAAAAAGCTGATTTTGTATTTTTACCCGAAAAATGATACTCCCGGATGTACAGCCGAAGCATGCAATCTCAATGATAATTATGCTGCATGGATAGAGAAAGGATTTGAAGTGGTTGGCATAAGCCCCGACAGTAGCGGGTCGCACAGGAAGTTTAGTGATAAGTACGGGCTGAAATTTAATCTTATAGCCGATACCGGAAAAAAGATTTTACGGGATTATGGTGTATGGGGGGAGAAAAATATGTATGGGAAAAAATATTTTGGCGTGAACCGGACAACCTTTATTATTGATGAGCAGGGGTTTATAATAGAGGTGTTTACTAAAGTCAATACGAAAAATCATACTGAACAGATTATAAAAACCTTAAATATTTAACCTTTTCAAAACATGACAAAAGAAGAAAAAGCTCAAATTAACAAGGAGAAGCTTAAAGCCTTGCAACTTACCATGGATAAGATTGAAAAAAGCTATGGTAAAGGATCAATTATGCGCTTGGGAGACAGAGCAATTGATGATGTGGCTGCAATTTCAAGCGGCTCAATTTTACTTGATATAGCCTTGGGTGTGGGTGGCTACCCCAAGGGGAGAGTGGTAGAAATCTACGGTCCCGAATCATCAGGCAAGACCACCCTGGCCATTCATGCAATTGCTGAAGCCCAGAAGGCCGGGGGCATTGCAGCGTTTATAGATGCTGAGCATGCATTTGATCCTTATTATGCAAAAAAATTAGGCGTTAATATTGAGGACATGCTTATTTCACAGCCTGACAATGGTGAGCAAGCCCTTGAAATAGTAGATAACTTGGTACGTTCGGGAGCAATAGATATTATTGTGATAGACTCGGTGGCTGCACTGACTCCCAAGGCTGAGCTGGAAGGCGAGATGGGGGATTCAAAAATGGGACTGCAGGCCAGGCTTATGTCGCAGGCTCTGCGAAAGCTGACAGCCAATATCAGTAAAACAAAGACTTGTTGCGTATTTATTAATCAGCTCAGGGAAAAGATTGGTGTTTTATTTGGAAATCCTGAAACCACCACAGGTGGTAATGCACTGAAGTTTTATTCTTCCGTGAGGCTTGATATACGAAGAATAGGGCAGATAAAAGATGGGGAAGAGGTGCAGGGAAATAATGTCAGAGTTAAGGTGGTGAAAAATAAGGTTGCACCGCCGTTTAGAAAAGCAGAATTTGATATTTTATATGGAGAGGGCATTTCCAAATCGGGCGAGATCATTGACCTTGGCGTACAATATAATATTATTAAGAAGAGCGGATCGTGGTTCAGCTATGGTGAAACCAAGCTGGGGCAGGGGCGGGAAACAGTACGAACATTGATTGCCGATAACCCCGAACTGGCAAATGAACTTGAGATAAAGATACTTGAAGCTATTTCAGGGAAACCGGCTGCCGTATAAGTTGTAATCCTTTTTTTATTCCGGTAAATTTTGATTTTCTGTCAGATGATTCCTGTTAATATTTAAGAGAGAAATAATGAAGGTTATGAAGTTTGGAGGTACTTCAATAGGTACCGCTGAAAATATTAAACGTGTTGAGGAGATAATTAAGCATCAAAATGGTGACGTTATAGTAGTGATTTCCGCCCTTGACAGCGTGACAGATGCTATCTGGAGAGCTGCGCAGTTTGCATCTTCAGGCGATGAGAAATTTTATAGCGAGTTGGAAAGGATAGAGAAGCTTCATAAAGAGGTGACAGCTGAACTTTTTGGCTCCTCCGGTGAGGTGATTGACAGGGTCAGTGAATTGCTTAATGAGCTGAAACAAATATTAACAGGGATCAGACTTGTTGGAGAGCTTACCTGTAAGACACTTGATCGCATTGCCGGGATTGGCGAGAGAATATCCTCGCAGATTGTTGCCCATCATATTGAAGGGGCAAAATGGGTAGACACGGCCGGATTGATACAGACTGACAGTAATTTTGGAAAGGCATCGGTCGATTTTGAAATTACCAATCGTCTTATTTCAGAAAAATTTGAAAATTTTAAGGGTGTTGCCGTTGTTCCCGGATTTATAGCAAAGAATAGAAAAGGAGAGTGCACTACCCTTGGAAGGGGAGGGTCCGATTATACTGCTGCTATTATTGCAGCTGCCCTTGATGCTGCCGTGTTAGAGATATGGACTAATGTTGATGGGTTTATGACTGCCGATCCGAAAATTATCAGAAAAGCTTATACCATTCCCAAGCTTACTTATTCCGAAGCAATGGAGCTTTCTCATTTTGGTGCAAAAGTGATCTATCCGCCCACAATATTGCCTGTTTATCAGAAAAATATACCGATAAAGATAAAAAATACATTTGCACCCGGCAAAGAAGGGTCTCTTATTGTCAGTAAGGTTGAAGCCAGGAAAGACCGGCCAATTAAGGGGATATCATCAATATCCGGGATCGCGCTGGTTACACTTCAGGGGCTTGGAATGGTGGGAGTGACCGGTATATCGATGCGTCTTTTTTCTACTTTGGCAGAAATTAATGTGAATGTGATACTTATTTCGCAGGCTTCTTCCGAAAATTCAATAAGCGTGGCTATTGATGAAAAGGCAGTAAAAGATGCAGAAAAGGCTATATATGAGGAGTTTGATAAAGAGATTGCATCCGGACGGATAAGTAATATCCATGTTGAAAGAGATCTTTCCATAGCAGCTATCGTAGGAGAGAATATGAAGCAGACTACAGGAATTGCAGGGAAGCTTTTTTCTACTATCGGGCGTAATGGTATTAATGTTATTGCTATTGCCCAGGGGGCGTCTGAACTTAATATTTCGTGGGTTGTAAAAAATTCGGAGTTGCGCAAAACGCTTAATGTAGTGCATGAATCATTTTTTCTTTCTGAAAATGTTGAACTGAATGTTTTTTTGATGGGAACAGGATCGGTCGGGGGGAACTTGCTTGAACAGCTTTACAAACAGCAGAAGAAGCTGCTTGAAGAGAAACATTTGAAGATAAAGCTGACAGGTATTGCCAATACTAAAAAAATGCTTTTCAGACGCGATGGAATTGAAATATCAGAATATAAAAAGGAGCTTGGCAGCCATGGCAAAAAGTCTTCTCTTAATGGGTTTGTCAGGGAGATGGATGAGATGAATATTTATAATTCTGTTTTTGTTGATTGTACGGCTTCAGAAGAGGTTTCGGAAAAATACCGGGAGATACTCAGCGCAAATATTTCTGTTGTTACCGCCAATAAAGTGGCCGCTTCGTCGGCATATAACAGATATTATGAGCTTAAACAGATTGCTAAGCGGAAGGGTGTTAAATTTTTATTTGAAACTAATGTGGGTGCAGGACTGCCTGTTATAAGTACTTTGAATGATCTGGTGAATTCGGGCGACCGTATATTGAAGATTGAAGCGGTGTTGTCGGGCACTCTTAATTTTATTTTTAATACTATTTCGCCGGAGGTTCCCTTTAGCAAGAGTGTGAAAATGGCCCGGGAGCTGGGTTACTCTGAGCCGGATCCGCGAGTGGATCTGAGTGGTGTTGATGTGGCTCGTAAAATACTTATACTTGCCAGGGAGGCCGGTTATTCGTTGGAGATGGAAGATATAATAATTGAGAGATTTATTCCGGATGAGTTATTTGAAGGTTCGCCGGATGAGTTTTGGAGTGAACTCCCCTCATTGGATGATTATTTTGAAAAAAAGCGAAGGAAGTTGGAGGCTGAAAATAAAAGATGGCGCTTTGTTGCAAGCTTTGAAGAGCATAAAGCAGTTGCAGGGCTGCAGGAGGTAGGAGAGGGTCATCCGTTTTATGATCTGCAGGCAAGTAATAATCTGGTGATCTATACAACTGAAAGATATAATGAGTTTCCCATGCTTATCAAGGGTTACGGGGCAGGGGCACCGGTAACTGCCGCAGGTGTTTTTGCCGATATTGTTAAGGTAGCCAATATTTGATCTGATCTGATTCTGTTGCTGAAGTAACTGTTAAAGCAAAAGAGATAATATAATTAAATTGTTTATCAAAGTCATTTTTTAATGAAACATATAATAATTTTAGGTGATGGGATGGCTGATGAGCCACTTCCCCGGTATGGAGGGAAGACCCCTCTTCAGTTGGCAGAAAAGCCTTATATTGACAAATTGGCAAAGATTGGGAGAACCGGGAAACTGGTAACTGTGCCGGATACAATGAGTCCTGGCAGCGAAATTGCCAATATGGCTATTTTAGGATATGATGTGGAAAAGGTTTTTCAGGGAAGAGGCGTTCTGGAAGCAGCCAGTATGGGTGTATCACTTAATCCGGGCGACCTGGCTTTGAGATGTAACATAATAACCATTGAGGATGATAATATAAAGAACCATTCTGCAGGGCATATATCTACTGAAGAGGCTTTTGAACTGATAAACTTTTTAAACAATAAATTAGGGAGTAATGAGATAGTCTTTTATCCCGGTGTTTCATATCGTCATCTTTTGGTGGTAAGAAACGGAAATAAAGATCTTGATTGCACACCGCCGCATGATAAGCCCGGCGAACCATTCAAAGACCATCTGATCAGACCGTTAACCAAAGAAGCAGCACCTATGGCTGAAAGGTTGAACAAGCTGATACTGGAATCACAACTTCTTTTGGCTGAACATCCGGTGAATATTAAAAGACGTGCTGAAGGAAAAGATCCGGGTAACTGTATCTGGTTTTGGTCGCCCGGATTTAAGCCGGCTATGCCTACTTTAAAAGAGATGTTTGGAATAAACAGTGCAGCTGTAATTTCAGCGGTTGATCTGATACAGGGAATTGGCATATATGCCGGAATGGAGGTGATAACCGTGGAGGGAGCCACCGGGTTGTATGATACCAATTATGAAGGAAAAGCAGAAGCTGCCGTGAATGCTTTGAAAAATAAAGATTTTGTATATCTGCATGTTGAAGCAAGCGATGAAGCCGGTCATGAAGGTGATGCAGACCTTAAAATCAGAACAATTGAGTATCTTGACAGCAGGTTGGTGAAGTATGTGGTTGAAGAGACCCGTAAGATGAATGAGGAGGTGGCTATTGCTGTTTTGCCCGATCATCCGACTCCCTGCGCAATAAAAACTCATACCCGTGAGGCTGTGCCTTTTCTTATTTATAAACCGGGTGAGGAGCCTGATGATGTGGAGGTGTTTGACGAGTTCAGCACAAAGAAGGGATATTACGGAAAGCTGAAAAATGGAGAGTTTATAAGGGTGTTTTTAGGGAGGTGAATATGAAGTATTACAGTACAAATAAAAATGCCTCTTTGGTGACACTTAAGGAGGCTGTGGTGAAAGGATTGGCAGCAGATAAGGGCCTGTTTATGCCGGAGAAGATCAATCAATTCGATAAGGAGTTCTTAAATAACCTGACTGATTTATCATTTTGTGAGATAGCATTTGAGACAGCAAGGAAATTTTTTTCAGGAGATATTTCCGATAATAAACTTAAAGAGATAGTTTATGATACCCTCCCCTTTGATTGTCCTGTTATAAAGGTAAATGAGAATATTTATTCGCTTGAACTTTTTCATGGCCCCACCCTTGCATTTAAGGATATAGGAGCAAGGTTTATGGCCAGGCTTCTCAACTTCTTTTTGGATGGGAATGATAAGATAGTCAATGTGTTGGTGGCTACTTCCGGCGATACCGGAAGTGCTGTGGCCAACGGTTTTCTGAAAGTGCCGGGTATCAGAGTGTTTGTACTCTATCCGAAAGGCAAGGTGACGGCAATTCAGGAGTCTCAGTTCACTACTTTGGGGCATAATATTACCGCTCTTGAGGTTGATGGTGTTTTTGATGATTGCCAGAGGTTGGTGAAAACGGCATTCCTTGATGAGGAGGTTAATAAGAGAATGATGCTGACATCTGCCAACTCTATAAATGTTGCGCGTTTTCTGCCACAGGCATTCTATTATGTAAATGGTGTTGCACGATTGAAACAGTTGGGAGCTGATATGGAAAAAGTGGTGATATCGGTGCCGAGCGGAAATTTCGGCAATTTGACGGCAGGGTTGATTGCAAGGGAAATGGGACTTCCCGTGGAGCGGTTTCTGTCGGCTAATAATGCTAATGACGTGGTTTATCAATATTTGAAAACAGGATTTTATAATCCGCGTAAATCGGTTGAGACTATTGCTAATGCAATGGATGTGGGTGATCCCAGTAATTTTGCAAGGATTCTTGATTTGTATGGCCACTCTTATGAAAAGATTTCAAGTGTAATAAAAGGATACAGATATAGTGATGATGAGATAAGGGCAACTATCAAAAAAGTATATAAAGAGACCGGTTATATATGTGACCCTCATGGCGCATGTGGTTATCAGGCTGTTGAAGATAATCTGCAGAAGGGAGAAACAGGACTGTTTCTTGAAACAGCCCATCCGGCAAAGTTCATTGAAACTGTTGAATCGGTTCTTGGTAAAGGGTTGCTCGATATTCCTCCAAAACTAAAAGCTTTTATGGAAGGAGAAAGAAAAAGCATACCACTTGCCAATGATTATAGAATGTTTAAAGATTTTCTTTTAAATTTCAATCAGGCGTGAACTTTTTTTTCGTATTTATGTTTTTTAAACTAAAGAACTTATAAATACGTATAGATATTGGATTTCTCTACTATTTTTGCAGGATGTATTATTAAAATGTAAAAGGAATTAAAGCCTGAGAAAATTTAACTTATTATAATGAGACAACTGAAAATAACCAAACAGGTCACAAATCGTGATACTTTGTCGCTCGACAAGTATCTTCATGAGATTGGTAAGGTTGAATTGTTGTCTGCAGAAGAAGAGGTTGAGCTGGCTAAAAAGATCAGGAAGGGCGACAGAAAATCGCTTGACCTGCTTATTAAGTCGAATCTCAGGTTTGTGGTTTCGGTTGCAAAACAGTACCAGAACCAGGGTCTCAGTCTTCCCGATCTTATTAATGAGGGTAACCTGGGGCTAATAAAAGCTGCTGAACGGTTTGATGAGACACGCGGATTTAAATTTATTTCATATGCTGTCTGGTGGATCAGGCAATCAATACTTCAGTCTCTTGCCGAACAGTCGAGGATAGTGCGCCTTCCGTTGAATAAGATCGGATCAATCAATAAGATTAACAAAGCAGTTAATAAGCTGGAGCAGGAGTTCCAGAGAGAGCCTACCATAGAAGAGCTGGCAGAATTGATGGAGGCAAAACCTGATCTTATTGAAAATACAATGAACTTTTCCAACATTCATGTATCTATGGATGCCCCTTTAAGGGATGAGGAACTCAATAATATGTATGATATTATGTTGAATGAAGATTCGCCCAGTCCTGATACAGAATTGATAGATAGTTCTTTACGCAAAGAAATTGAACGCTCTCTTTCAACATTGAGTCAGCGGGAAGCAGATATTATCCGGTATTATTTCGGATTGAACAATTACCAGCCTCATACTCTTGAAGAGATAGGAGATGAGTTTGGACTTACAAGAGAAAGGGTACGTCAGATTAAAGAAAAAGCAATAAAAAAATTAAAAAATCATTATCGTAACAGATTACTCAAAACATACCTCGGACAATAAATTCAATTAAATTATGACATATATAGCTCCTTCAATCCTTTCGGCTGATTTTAATCAATTGGGGAAAGATATTATGATGATAAATGAGAGCAGTGCCGATTTTATTCATTGTGATATTATGGATGGTGTTTTTGTTCCAAATATTTCATTTGGAATACCAATTGTTGAACATGTAAAAAGGATTGCCACTAAACCACTTGATGTTCACCTGATGATTGTTGATCCGGATAAATATATTGAAAAGTTCTCCAAAGCCGGTGCTTCGTGGCTTACCGTTCACTATGAGACTTGTCAGCATCTTCATCGTACAGTTAATTATATTAAGGAACAGGGGGTAAAACCTTGTGTCTGTCTTAATCCCCATACACCTGTGTTTGTATTGGAAAATATAATACAGGAGATTGATATGGTATTGCTGATGTCGGTAAATCCCGGCTTTGGGGGGCAGGAATTTATTCCTTTAACTGTGAATAAGGTGAAAGAGTTGAAAAAAATGATTAACGATAATAATCCCCAATGCCTTATTGAAGTTGATGGAGGTGTTAATTTAGAAACCGGCAGGTTATTGGTGGAGGCCGGCGCTGATGTGCTTGTGGCAGGCAGCTTTGTATTTAAATCGGATGATCCGGCAGATACTATTGCTAAGCTGAAAAAACTTTAATGAGATATTTACGCCTTTTTATTTCCTGTTCACTTAAATAAGTAAGAGTTTTTTGGGTATTTAACTGTTTTTTTCAATACAATATTTGTATAAAGCACATTTTGATGAGCAATCAGAGCAGTCGATTCCTGTAATGCCTTGTCTTTTGTCTGTTTTATCTGCCCGCAGTGCAGCTTTTTTGTTTTTTCGAATAATCCCGGCAATTAATTTCCGGACTGCAATGACAACAGCTAAGACTATTATAATATATGTTATGATTTCTTGTATCATAATTAAATAAACAAACTACTTAAGTTATAAACAGCAAATGCTGACACCCATGCCAGCAAAGTGGTATAGAGGATAATAAAAAGACTCCATTTCCAAGAACCTGCCTCATTTTTGATGGTGGCTACAACTCCTATACACGGGAAGTAGATCAAAATAAAGATCAGGAATGCCAGTGCTGATGCAGTATTGAATACCTTTTCTCCTTTATTTTTACCCGACAGGTGTACCTCATTTTTAAGTTTTTTTTGCAGGTTTACGGTTGATTCGTCCTGGTCATTTTGATAAAGAACTCCCATAGTGCTTACAATAATCTCTTTTGCGGGGAGTCCTGCTATAATGCTTATACTCATTTTCCAGTCAAATCCCAAGGGGCTCATTACGGGAGCTAT
>CAZLZJ010000035.1:0-5269 GCA_964563975.1 uncultured Prolixibacteraceae bacterium | reverse complement strand
CGGGGGAAATATCCCAATGCCCAGATTATGATAGCTCCCAGAAGAATTACTGTGCCAATTTTTTGTAAATAGTGTTTGGTTTTGTCCCACATATGATAGATTATCGTTCGCAGGGTGGGAACTCTGTATGACACAAGTTCCATCACAAAAGGTGTCTCCTTATTTTTGAACATAGTTTTGTTCAGTATCTGCGCAGTGATGAATGCAAATATGATTCCAACAGCATAGAGTCCGATAAGAATTAATGACTCGTATTTACTGAAGAAAGCTGAGATTATCAGTATATAAACAGGAAGGCGGGCAGAGCACGACATAAAAGGTATTATGAGCATAGTCAGTATTCTGTCATTCCGGCTACGCATTGAGCGGGTTGCTAGAATTGCAGGCACATTACACCCGAATCCCATTATCAGCGGGATAAATGATCTTCCATGCAGCCCGAACCTGTGCATTATTTTATCCATTATAAAAGCTGCGCGCGACATATATCCTGACTCTTCAAGAAGGGAGATAAAGAAAAAGAGGATTAGAATATTTGGCAAAAAAACCAGTACACTGCCGGCACCACTGATAACACCGTCAGTGATCATATCTTTCAGCATACCGTCGTTCATTATTTCTGAAATGATATTGCTGAACCACAGCACTGCCCGGTCTATCCAGTTCATGGGATATGACCCTAACTTAAAGGTGGCATAAAACATAATAAACAGTATGGCTGTGAAGATCGGAAATCCCAGATATTTGTGTGTCAATATATTGTCTATTTTTTCCGAATTTGTCTTTTCATTTCTGAATGGGTTTTTAAATGTCTTCTTAAGGGCTCCTGTGATAAATCCGTATTTGGCATCAGTAATTACTGTTTCACTTTTTTCATCAAAAAGATTTTCTATTCCATTTATCTCTTTCGCACAGGTGTTTTCTATGTCTGCAAAGTTAGAGTACTGTGATAAAAGCTCTTTTATATGACTGTCTTTTTCAAGCATTTTTATTGCCAGAAAGCGCGACGATATCTTATCCGTAATGGGTTTGGCCTCGTTTATTTTATGCCTGATTTTTTTTATAGACTCCTCAATGATTTTTCCATAGTTGATATGGATATGACGTGTAACCCTGTTTTTTTCCTCAAATACTTCAATGACCTTATCTATCAGTTTTTCAAAACCGGCACCTTTTGTACTGATGGTTGGAATAAAAGGAAATCCCAAAAGGCGAGACAGCTCTTTATAATTTAACTCTATCTTTTTTCTTTCCAGATCATCGTACATATTTAAGGCTGCAACTATCCGGAGATCCATATCTATTAGCTGGGTAGTAAGAAAAAGGCTTCTTTCAATATTAACCGAGTCGATAACATTAATGACAATATCGGGTGTCTGTTCATAGATGAACTTTCTTACAAATATCTCCTCTTCCGAATAAGCTGTTAAGCTGTATGTGCCGGGGAGATCGTAAAAAACAAAAGTATATCCTCGTGTGGTGAATTCCGCTCTTTTTATATCAACTGTTACGCCTGTATAATTGCCTACCTTCTCTTTGGAGTTGGAGATATGGTTAAACAAGGTTGTTTTGCCACTGTTGGGGTTACCCACTAAGGCAATATTTATTGTACGGCTTTTCCGGGAGTTAACAGCCCGGGCAGTGTTTATGTCTATTACGCCATTAAAAGTTCCGTTTGATGATTTGTCGAAACTGCCTGCACTGACTACTTCGATAAGATCGGCTTCAGATTTCCTCAAAGAAACATTGTAATCAAGTATCTTAAATTCAAAAGGTCCGTTAAATGGTGCGTTTTTTATTACTTTTATCTCCCTGCCCTTAACAAAGCCCATTTCAGAAATACGTTTTCTGAAAGAACCGTGGCCAAGAACCTTTGTAATTATTGCCGTTTCATTATATTTAACGTCACTCAGCTTCAACCTGTCTTTTTTAATTTAAATTAAATAAAAATAAGCATACAAATATATTGATTTTAATATTTAGTTGTTTCTTTATCTGATAAACAGGTAATTTTGTTAACAAATTGTGATTATGGATGAAAAAGGGTCATACGAAAACCTTCAGCAAATATTTGATAATATTCCTGAAAATTTCAATATTCTTGAAGAGCAGATTGATATTGATGAACAGCTTAGATATTTTGAGGCTTCAGGAAAGCTGAGGAAGCTTGAAAGTTATATACCGGAGATACCTGAAAATTTTAATGATCTTTATTCACCTGATATTTCTGATGAAAAAAAACAGGAGATACTTGTATCTCTGGCATTAGTGCCTGATGTAAAGGCATTTCGCATAATTGAGAATTATCTTAAAAAACCTGACAAACATTTGAGGAATTGGGCATTATTGGCATATCAGGAGAGTCGCATGATGCTTCACAGTTCCCTGCTTGATGAACAACAGGTTTTTATATCGACCGGCCTTGGCGGCAAAGGAAAAAAGCTTCGCTATTGTGTGGTATTTATTTACAATCCATTCGATAAAATGCTTAAATCGATGGAGCAGAAACTTTTAAAAGACGAGCTTATTTTTGCACTTAAAAATGAAGATGGTGAATTTGAATCGATCGATTTTTCACAGGGTTTTGCCTCGGCACTTCTTCTGCTCCCTTTGAAAGTTGAATTAAAAGAGATTTTTGAAAAAATAATTGATGAGTGTAATCAGTATGGGAATTTTTTATCTGAAGATATTATTTTGACAAATGTTAAAATTCTGACAAGAAATGAGATTGTTGATTTTTTAAATTCAGGTGAGGGTTCGGGAAACGATAAATGACAAATATTGTTCTTTGCTTTTTTAAACTCTGTTTACAAAAAGTATTATATTTGCAGCTCCTTGGTGAAACCGGGACCTGTAGCTTAATTGGATAGAGCACCTGACTACGGATCAGGAGGTTGGGGGTTCGAGTCCCTCCAGGTTCACTAAAAAAGTAAAGAGTTGCAAGATTTTATTCCGGCAACTCTTTTAAAATTTACGACCGTGATAAAAGAAATTACATTACAGGAACTTAATCCGGAAAAGTTTATAAACGAAAGGATTAAAGAGATTAGGAATGCAGTGGGCGATGGCATAGCTATCAATGCTTTATCGGGAGGTGTTGACTCGTCGGTTGTTACCATGCTTGGCTATCTTGCTCTCGGTAAAAGGCTTAAATCCGTATTTGTTGAAAATGGCCTTATGAGGGAAGGAGAGGCTGAAATGATTTATAACCTTTTTGAAAAATTGGATGTTGAGGTTGAAATAGTTGATGCCCGTGCAGAATTTTATGATGCGCTGAAAGGTGTTACCGGTCCGGAAGAGAAGCGTGAAGCTATCACACAAACTTTTTACCGGAATGTTTTTGGCAGGATTGTAAGGGAGAGCAATGCAAAGTATCTCCTTCAGGGGACTATATTAACAGATGTTGATGAGACGGTAGCCGGAATCAAAAGGCAGCATAATGTATTTGAGCAATTGGGTATAGACCCGCATAAAGCTTTTGGTTATAAGATAATTGAACCTCTTATCAGACTGAGAAAAGAGGGAGTAAGAAAGATCGGTGAGGCTGTAGGGTTGCCTGCTTCGTTATTTGCGCGCATACCATTTCCGGGCCCTGCGCTTGCTGCCCGGATTATCGGAGAGGTTACCCCTGAACGTATTGACACTGTGCGCAAGGCTACTGTTATTGTGGAGCGGTTGTTAGAGAGCAGCGGTGCTTTTCAGTACCTGGCAATTTTACATGAAGATAGGGTTACGGGGATGCGTGACGGTAAAAGGGAGTTCGGACAACAGATTGAAATACGTTGCTGGAACAGTAAGGATTCACGAATTGCCAGGCCAACCAAGCTCTCTTTTGATCTGTTGGAGCAGATGGCGGAGGAGATCACAAATTCGGTGCCGGGCGTAGTAAGTGTTACATATAATATTGCTACCAAGCCACCATCAACTATTGAGGCAATTTAGTTTATAAACAGGTAAAAAATATAAACCTATGAAGTTATTATCCCGACGCAGCTTTATTGCTCAAAATATGGCGTTAGCCGGAACGGCACTTGCCGGATCTGCATTTACTATTGCTGATCATACTTCAAAAAAGATTCGTATCGGTATTGTAGGGGGAAGGTTTGGAAGTACATTTCAGTGGCATGAACACCCTGACTGTATAGTTGAAGCTGTGAGTGATCTGCGGAGTGACCGAAGGGAGCATTTAATGAATATATATAAATGCAATAAATCATATCCATCACTTGAAGAGATGGTGAAAGATAAAAATATTGATGCTATTGCTGTTTTTACCGGAGCTCCTGACCATGTAAGGCATACTATTGAATGTATGAAGCATGGGAAGCATGTTATCAGTGCCGTACCTGCTTGCCTCACTCTTGAAGAGGCAGGGCAGCTTTTGGAAGCGGTGAAAAAGTATGGATTGACATATATGATGGCTGAGACGGGCTACTATCAGCAGCATACCATATCAGCGCGAAAGATGTACAGGAATGGAGATTTTGGTGATCTCTATTATGTGGAATCTGAATATCAGCATGATGGTTTAAATAATCTTTACCATGAAAATGGACAGAGGACATGGCGCTATGGAATGGCTCCCATGCTTTATCCTACCCATAGTACTTCATTGCTTACAGGCGTGACAGGTGAACGGCTTACCGAGGTTGTTTGCCAGGGGTGGGGTGATGATGATCAGATACTGAAGGATAATATCTATAATAACCCTTTTTGGAATGAGTGTGCTTTTTTTAAGACCGGCAGAGGAACTTCCTTTCGGGTAAATATTTGGTGGAAGGGAGCGCACCTTGGCGGTGAAAGGGCTAATTGGATAGGTACTAAAATGAGTTTTTATGCTGATAACGGACGAAGCGGTCCTGCACTTGTAAAGAAGAGTGATCTTCTTGGCACAGATGATGCCGGTTTTGTACAGAGTGTGCCAAAGCTTGAAAATTATGAACAGCCGCAGTGGTGGAACACTGAAATGCTGCCCGGGCCTTTGCGCCATAATAGCGGGCATCAGGGATCTCATACCTTTTTGACTCATGAATTTATTGACGCCCTGATTAATGAACGCCGGCCAACAGTTGATATTTATGAGGCTTTGGCATATACCGTACCGGGAATTGTTGCACATGAGTCTGCCCTGAAGGGCGGCGTGCTTTTAAAAATACCGCAGTTCACATAAAGAATTAGATACTATTCTATTGTAGTGACTTTAAAATGTTAAGTCTAATTTAATATTGATTGTTCAATGCCATATCTGGCAAATAGACTTATTCAGATC
>CAZLZJ010000034.1:4827-23710 GCA_964563975.1 uncultured Prolixibacteraceae bacterium | reverse complement strand
CGACCCCTTGCACCCCATGCAAGTGCGCTAGCCAACTGCGCCACACCCCGAAAAAAGTTTATAAGTAAATCACAGGTGCGAAAGTAATACTTTTCTAAAAATTTACCAAGAAAGAAATTTATTTCAACGATTGTTTTATTTAAAATGCCGCAATTTTTATTGACCGGATTTATTTGGCTCGGTTCAAGATGTTTTTATATTTTTGCTTTTTAAAATTAAAAGTTATGTTTAAGCCATTGAATATTAACGAAAAAAATGATAAAGCTCAAAATCAAAAAAATGATATAGAGCATGTTAAGTGTTTAATTATCGGATCCGGTCCTGCAGGCTACACTGCTGCAATTTATGCTGCAAGGGCAAATTTGAAGCCTGTTTTATATGAAGGTCTTGAGCCTGGCGGACAACTGACAACTACAACTGAGGTTGAAAATTATCCGGGATATCCGAATGGTGTCTCCGGACCTGTTATGATGGATGAATTTAAAAAGCAGGCTGAAAGGTTTGGTACTGATGTTCGTTTGGGAATTGCCACAAAAGCTGATTTTTCCGGTACTGTTCACAAGGTTTGGATTGATGATGAAAAACTGATAGAAGCAGAGACTGTGATTATTGCAACCGGTGCAACCGCTAAATATCTTGGACTTGAAGATGAGCAAAAATACAGAGGTGGGGGAGTATCGGCATGTGCAACCTGTGATGGATTTTTTTATCGTGGAAAAAATGTTGCCGTTGTTGGCGGAGGTGATACTGCTTGTGAGGAAGCATTGTACCTTTCAGGATTATGTAAAAAGGTATATATGATCGTCAGAAGAGATGTGTTCAGAGCTTCGAAGGTGATGGCAGACCGGGTGCAAAAAGCTCCGAATATTGAGATATTATGGAAACATCAAACTAAAGGGCTTATTGGCAGTGACGGGGTGGTAACAGGTGCAATTTTAGTGAAAAATCTTGGTGAAGAGGGGGAGCAAGAGGTAATTATTGATATTGACGGTTTTTTCCTGGCTATTGGACATAAGCCAAACTCTGAAATTTTTAAAGAGTTTTTGGAAACAGATAATATCGGTTATATTAAAACTATTCCCGGAACTTCAAAAACTGCAATTCCGGGAATATTTGCCTGTGGTGATGTTCAGGACCCTGTTTATCGTCAAGCTGTTACAGCAGCCGGTTCAGGCTGTATGGCAGCAATTGATGCTGAACGGTATATTTTGGAAAAGGAGAGTTAACAGAAAATTTACATATCAACATCCACATTGGCGAATTCTGTTTTTGAATATAAACCGCTTTCAAGTTTTTTGCGCACCTCTTTAAATGCATTAACCGTATAGTTAACATCTTCAATTGTGTGAGTAGCAGTAGGTATGAGCCTGAGGATAAGTTCTCCCTTAGGAATAACCGGATATACAACAATTGAGCAAAAGACTTTGTGGTTTTCTCTTAGATCGCTAACTAAATTCGTAGCTTCGGCGATTCCTCCTTTCATATATACCGGTGTTACCTGTGAATTTGTTCGGCCCAGATCAAATCCGGCCTCTTTTAATCCCGATTGCAGTGCTGTAACAATATTCCATAGTTTTTCACGCATTTCAGGCATATCCCTGAGCATCTCTAATCTTTTCAATGATCCAAGCACCATCGGCATCGGTAAGGATTTTGCAAATGTTTGGGATCTCATATTGTATCTGAGGAAATAACAAACATCTGTATCGCAGGCAACAAAGGCTCCAATACCTGCCATTGCTTTGGCAAAAGTTCCAAAATGTAAATCTACCTGGTCGGAAACTCCAAAAAACTCAGGTGTTCCGGCACCGGTTTTTCCCATCACACCAAATCCGTGTGCGTCGTCTACCAATAATCTGAAGTTGAAATCAGATTTTAACTTAACAATCTCATCAAGCTTGCCCAGGTCGCCCGACATTCCAAAAACTCCTTCGGTTATTATTAAAATCCCGCCTCCCTGTTTTTCAGAAAGTTTAGTTGCTCTTTCAAGTTGCTTTTTCAGGCTTTCTATGTTGTTGTGAGTGTATACAAACCTTTTACCCATGTGGAGCCGTACTCCGTCAAGGATACATGCATGTGATTCTGAGTCGTATACAATAACATCGTTTCTGCAGCATAGTGCATCAATTATTGAAACCATTCCCTGATATCCATAATTCAGAAGGAATGCATCCTCTTTTTTTACGAATGCTGCCAGTTCCCTTTCAAGTTGTTCATGCTTGGCGGTTTGGCCTGACATCATTCGGGCGCCCATTGGATAGGCCAGTCCATATTGCTTGGCTGCATCGGCATCAGCCTTTCTTATATCAGGATGATTGGCAAGTCCAAGGTAATTATTTAAGCTCCATGTAAGGACTTTTTTCCCTCTGAAATCCATATGTGCATCTATCTCGCCCTCTAACTTGGGAAATGCAAAATAACCATGGATCTTATTCATATGCTGACCAATGTCTCCTTGATTTGTTCTGATTCTTTGAAATATATCCACTTTAAATTTGATTTAAGATTAGAAACACAAAAGTAATCATTTTTAAAACTTTTACAAATGTGTTAAATTCATTTAATAAGATTCCATCTTAATCAAAAAATATATATTTTTGCGCTATGTTTATGAAATTGAGAAATTTTTGCTTAGGAATTATTATATTGTTTTTTCCGGCCGGGTGCGGAGATTACAATAAAGTAGTGAAAAGTACTGACTACGAATTTAAGTATAAGAAGGCAGTTGAGTATTTTGAAAAAGGAGATTATACAAAATCCGGAGGATTATTTAAAGATCTGGTGAATATTTATCGCGGCACTAACAGGGCTGATCAGGTTTATTATTATTATGCAAAGTGTATGATGGGGCAGAATGATTACCTGATGGCTAAGCATTATTACCGGTCTATAGTAAAAGAGTTCCCCGGAAGTCAATATTATGAAGAGTCACAATTTATGATTGGTTACAGTTCCTATCTTTTGTCGCCTAAAGCCAGGCTTGATCAGGCTGTTACCAAGGAGGCCATTGAATCGTTGCAATTGTATGTTAATCTTTTCCCATATAGTGAAAGGATTGATGAGGCAAACAGGCTGATTGATGAACTGCAGTCAAAGCTGATACATAAATCTTACCTTAATGCAAGGCTCTATTATGATTTTGACAATTATAAAGCTGCTGCCATTGCAATAACCAACAGCCTGAAAGAATTTCCGGATTCACAATACAGGGAAGAGCTGATGTATATGTTGCTAAAATCAAAATATCTGCTTGCAATAAACAGTATAGCAGATAAAAAGCAGGAGAGGCTCACTAGTGCTCTTGATGAATATTTTGCATTTATTGATGAATATCCTGAGAGCGCCTATAAAAAAGAGATAGATAAATTTTATAATACCCTTGCAGATTTATTGAATTATGAAGCAGGGCAGGAAACTAATATTAATTAGAAAATGGATTACAAAAAGACAAAAGCATCTCAAACTACTGTGCCCAGGGACTTGAATATACTGACAACCGAGACTGATAATGTCTATGAAACAGTTATGATTCTTGCAAAAAGAGCAAATCAGATTGCTTCTGAGTTAAAAGAAGAACTGAATCAAAAATTGCAGGAGTTTGCCTCTTTTACAGATAATTTGGAAGAAATTTTTGAAAACCGGGAACAGATAGAAATATCCAAGTTTTACGAACGGCTACCAAAGCCCACTCTTATCTCCTTTCAAGAGTGGGAAGAGGGTCAGATATATCATCGTAATCCTGCAAAAGAGAGTAAATATATTATTTAAATATAAGCCAATGAGGCTTAAAAATATAAAAATAATTGTTGGAATAACCGGAAGTATAGCTGCTTATAAAGCAGCTATACTTTTACGGCTTTTAATTAAAGAGGGAGCTGAGGTTCAGGTTGTGATCACTCCTTCGGGGAAAGAGTTTATCACTCCTCTAACCCTGTCGGCTATTTCAGGTAAACCGGTTGTCAGTGAGTTTTTTTCATCAAAAGATGGAACATGGCATAGTCATGTTGATCTTGGGTTGTGGGCAGATGTTATGATTATTGCCCCCGCTACTGCTTCCACAATTGGAAAGATGGCATGTGGTATAGCCGATAATATGCTGATTACTACCTATTTGTCGGCCAAATGCCCGGTTTTTGTCGCTCCTGCCATGGATATTGATATGTATAGACACTCTTCAACAGTGAAAAATATTAATACTTTGAAAGAGTATGGGAATATCATTATCGAACCCGGTGAAGGAGAACTTGCCAGCGGACTTACAGGTAAGGGGCGGTTACAGGAACCGGAAAGTATTGTTAATATTGTTGCAGATTATTTAAGCCGAAAAAAAAAACTTCTGAATAAGAAGTTTTTGGTTTCAGCCGGACCCACTTATGAAATGATTGATCCGGTTAGGTTTATAGGTAACTGTTCATCCGGCAAAATGGGTTTTGCAGTTGCTGAAGAACTTGCCTTCTGTGGAGCTGAAGTTGTATTGATAACCGGTCCGGTTCAAATTTCTGCAAGTTCTCCAAATATAAAAACCGTTAAAATTGAGTCTGCTGAAGAGATGTATAATGAGTGTCTCAGATATTTTCCCGAATGTGACGGAGCCGTTATGGCAGCGGCAGTATCGGATTTTACTCCTGTAAATGTGGAGTCGCAGAAGACAAAGCGGACTGAAAATGAAATAGTAATTTCTTTCAAACCTACTGCAGATATTGCGGCTAAATTGGGGAAAATAAAAAGAGAAGGCCAGTTGCTTGTTGGCTTTGCTTTGGAGAGCAGTAATGAAATTGAAAATGCAAAAAGTAAATTAAAAAAGAAAAATTTTGATTTCATTGTATTGAATTCATTAAATGATCCCGGTGCAGGCTTTAACTTTGACACAAATAAGATCACCATTATCGGCAATGACAATAAAACCCATTTTTTTGAGTTAAAAAGTAAGAGGGAGGCAGCAGCTGATATTGTTGAAAAAATTTATTCATTAATCAGATAATATTTTTCCGGTTCAGGTCATTTTTAATATTTTTATTTATGAAACAGTTCTTGGCTATAATATTCGGGTTATTGTTTTCAGGCTCCTTGTTGGCACAGGAACTGAGATGTAATGTAACAGTTTCCGCACAAAAGTTACAGGGTGCCAACAGACAGTTGTTTCAGACAATGCAGGCAGATATTTATGAATTTATGAATAACCGGAAATGGACTGAGCATCTTTATCAATATGATGAAAAGATCAGGTGCAATATTCTGATCAGACTTGAAGAGCAATTTTCTGCCGATGAATTTAAGGGTTCTGTTCAGGTACAGCTTACACGTCCTGTGTTCAACTCAAGTTATGAAACAACGGTTTTAAATATTAAGGATAATGATTTTCATTGTCGTTATGTTGAGTTTCAGCCACTTGAATTTAATGAAACCTCTAATAGGGATAATCTTACCAATATTCTTGCTTTTTATGCATATATTATTCTTGGCTTTGATTATGATACTTTTTCGCCTGAAGGAGGAACATCCTATTTTGAGAAAGCCCAGGCAATTGTTAATAATTCACAAAATGCCAGGGAAAAGGGATGGAAAGCATTTGAAAGTGAGCGAAACCGTTATTGGCTGATTGAGAATATACTTAATAAATCATATTCAGATTTTCGTTCTTGCATGTATAGTTATCACCGGATGGGACTTGATATGATGTCGGAACGACAGGAGGAGGGCAGGGCAGTGATTGCCGAATCGCTGAGAGATGTCCAGAAAGTGTTCAGAAGACGTCCTTCCCTTTATATTCTGCAGATGTTTTTTGATGCCAAAGCTGATGAGCTGGTGAATGTTTTTTCTAAATCATTCCCTGATGAGAGAAACCGGATAATGGCTTTATTAAATGAAGTAGATCCCTCAAACGGCAGTAAATATCAGAAAATTGCCGAGAACGAAGGTTTTTAAAAGTTGTGGTTAAAAATGCTGATAAAGCTGACTATTTCCAACTATGCTCTTATACATGAACTCTCTGTACAATTTCAAAGAGGCTTGAATACAGTTACCGGCGAAACAGGCGCAGGTAAATCAATTATTCTTGGAGCTCTCGGGCTGATTTTGGGAAACCGTGCTGATCTTTCAGTTCTAAGAAACAGAGATAAGAAATGTGTTGTAGAGGGTCATTTTGATATCAGGCAATATAAGCTGAAAGATTTTTTCCTGAAATATGATCTCGATTATGACGATATAGCTATTTTCCGGCGTGAAATCACTCCTTCGGGTAAATCAAGATCCTTTATTAATGACACTCCGGTAACCCTGAAAATAATGGCGAAAGCCGGGTTAAAACTTGTTGATATTCATTCGCAACATCAGAATCTTGAGTTGTCGAACCAGATGTTTCAGCTTAACTTAATCGATACTGTTGCATCTGCCGGTAAAATATCAGATGAGTACAAAGAGTTGTACAATAAATATACCACATTTAAGAAAGAGCTTTCCGGGCTTAAAGAAAAGTCGGAGAAAGAGTCTTCCGATCTTGATTATTATCAGTTTCAGTATAATCAGTTGAATAGTGCTTTGCTTCGGGAGCCGGAACAGGAGGAACTGGAAGCTGAATTAGAGAAATTGATTCATGCGGAAGAGATAAAAAGTACACTTTCTGATGTGGCGGATTTGCTCGATGATGAAAATTTTTCGGTTATTGGAAATCTTGTTGAGTGTTATAAAAAAATGTCCGGCATTGGAAAATATATTGACGAAGCTCATGGTTTTGCCGAAAGAGTGCAGGTTTGCCGGTTAGAGTTGAAAGATATTTTGGATGAGCTGGAAAGCCTGACGGGAAAAATTGAATATGATCCGGCTCGTATAGATTTTGTCAATGACAGATTAAATTTGATTTATAGTCTTGAGCAAAAACATCATGTTTCCTCGATAAAAGAGCTGCTTGGCTTAAAGAAAATTTTCGGAGAAAAGATTAAACAAGTTACAGGATATGGCGAACAGCTTGGTGAACTAAATGAGAAACTGGAAACTACAAGAGAAAAACTGCAAAAAAAAGCAGATGAGCTGAGCGTGAAAAGAAAAAGTTCATTTGTTGCTATTGAGAAGTCGGTTATGTCAGTGTTGGGGCAACTGGGTATAACAAAATCGAGGTTTATTGTCCGCCATGAGTTTCTGGCCGATTTTTCTGCTTTTGGAAGAGATTCTGTTGAGTTTCTTTTTAGTGCCAATCCGGATATACCTCCTGCTGAAATTTCCAAGATAGCTTCCGGGGGTGAGATGTCAAGGTTGATGCTGGCAGTAAAAAATTTATTACGTACTTCAAAAGCATTGCCCACAATCATTTTTGATGAAATAGATTCAGGTGTATCAGGTGAAATAGCATTGAAAATGGGAAATATTTTAAAGGAGTTTTCTTTATCAGCTCAGATTATAAATATTACCCATTTACCGCAAATTGCTGCTAAAGGTGATGCTCATTTTAAGGTATTTAAATATGAAAGGGATAGTATCACTCACACCTCTGTCAAGCTGCTTGAACAATCAGAAAGGATAGAGGAACTTGCAAAAATGTTAGGGGGAGAAAATTTTTCTGACTTTACGGTAAAAACGGTAAAAGAGCTTTTAAATAATTGATCATATAAATTTAAACCCATCCGCACCATATAACGAACGGATGGGTATTTTCAAGCTGTTTTTTTTGCCTTTTATTTGGGTTTTATGAAAAGCACATCTGCAACATTTATCCAGCCGGAACGCAGGTCAACCCGGAACCATCCTTCATCGTTTTTCTTTTGAAACTGGATAGGTGATCTTGGTCCATACTCTTTAAGGTCGTATTCCACCCATGTTTTTCCCATATCGGGCGAATAGATTATACCGCATTCCCAAGGTGATGCCGTTGCATAATGTCCTGCAAGAATCACACCATCCTGTATAATCATATTGGCACATTCATATTTTGGGTGAAATAGTAACTTATGGGCTTTTGTGTTGGCAATATCTGCCGGGTTACAACAAAAAAGTCCGCGATCCCACGGTTCAGGCCCGTTAGCATCGCTGATCCAGTATAACTTACCATCAACAAAATTAATCCCTCCTCCTTTGTACCTGGTATTCAGACTTGCTTCAATAATTATTTCCCAGTTCCATTTATCTTTTGCCAGATCATATGTACCTCTCAGCCATTTGCATTCGTGACCTTCCGGTCTGTCGCCATCGCCCGTACATGCATAAAAAGCCTTTTCGTCAGGGTTATATGTTACGCAATGAATGTGGCGGCAAAATTTAGAATTATCGGGATTGCCAATAGGATTTCCTGTTGTTCCGCCATGTGCTCCATCATCATGTCTGTATGGATTAATGCCAAATGCATAAGCGATTTTTACAGTTTGCCCGTTATCAGTTGAATAATATATATTTATAGGTACTGCACCGCCTGCTACATTGCCATAATTACCCCATACTAAAATTTCGCGCCCATCAATGATCCAGCTGTTAACCCCGGTAAGGGTAGTAAAATACCAGCCCGGATTTTCAGGATTTTTAGGAATATGGGGCAGGTAATCTGACCCGTCAGGGTTTTTCATTATTATCTCCCTGTATGTACTAAGCTTGTCGGTGCTTAAATATAAGCGGTTACGAGTTGCAAAAAGAATATTCCCATTTTCAAAAATGTGGCTGAAGGTAATATTTTTGGCATCCCAAAAATCTGCCCGGTGAGGCCATGTATGGCTGTTATCTTCAGACATAAAAATAGCATCGGCTGTATATCCGAAAGCCATATTTTTAGTTTGGGTATCAATATAAGGATCATTTGCAGCTCTTCTGTACCAAAAATGTTTATTTGAAGGAAAGGTGTCTCCGGTCATACTAAAAATGTTATTTGCAGGTAAAATAAGTCCGCCGGCAGCTGCAGCTGTAGTGCCTATAAAGTGGCGGCGATTAATAAAATTTTTTATAGTCATGATAGTTTTCAGTTTACTTTTTATTTTGGCTTAACAAACATATATTCGGCAAGGTCAATCCAACCTGTCCTCAGGTCAAGCCTAAACCATCCCTCTGCATTCTTTTTATGAATTCTTGATGGCGAAAATGCCCCGTAATCTTTAATATCATATTCATACCAGTTTTTCCCCAGATCTGGAGAGATCATAAATCCGAGAGTGAATGGTGAAGCTACGGCAATATGAGTGGCAAGTATCACTCCATCTTCGATAATCATTGTTCCCGATTCATATTTAGGATTAAAGAGCTGTGTATGAGCTTTCACGTTCCCTATATCGGCAGGGTCGCAACTGAAAATTCCCCTGTCCCATGGTTCAGGTCCGTTGGCATCACTGATCCAATACATACGGCCGTCAACAAAGCTTATACCGCCGGCTTTATATCTTGTATTCAAACTTTCTGTTATTATTACTTTCCAGTCCCACTTATCTTTAGTATTATCGTATGTACCTCTCAGCCAGTGGCATTCCCAGCCCAACGGTCTGTTACCGTCGCCGGTACAAGCATAAAACGCATCTTCTGCAGGGTTATAGGCTACAGAGTGTATATGTCTGCAGATTATCGGGTTGTCTGGATTGCCAAGGAGATTTCCTCCGGAGCCGCCTCCCCGTGAGCCATTATCGGAAAAATAGGGGTTTTGCCCGAACGAATAAGCAATTTTAACGGTTTTGCCGTTATCTGTTGTATAATAAATATTTACAGGAGTAGCTCCTCCTATTACATTGCAGTAGTTGCCCCACACTAACATCTCTTTTCCGTTAATAATCCATGAGTCGTCGCCTGATAGTGTATGAAAATACCAACCGGGGTTATCTGGATTTTTTGGTGTATGCGGGATATAATCTTTACCATCAATATCTTTAACAATAATTTCTTTATATGACTTTAGTTTTTTCTTAGCTAAAAATAGTTTTTCACGCGTTCCAAACAGAACTGTTCCGTCATTAAATATATGACTGAATGTTAGATTTTTGGCATCCGGAAAAGCTTTTCTGTATTTCCATGTATGGCTATTGTCGTCAGACAAAAGAATTTCCGTATCGGTAAATGCAAAAGCCATATTTTTATTTTGTGAATCTACATAGGGCTTGTTAGGTGGTTTACGATACCAAAAATGCGGAGTTGACGGGAACTCATCAGGGGATGCAAAACGGTACGTACCAAATGCATCAGTTGCCGGTAACAATATTCCTCCGGCTGCAGCTGCGGCAGTTCCGATAAACTGACGCCGGTTAAAGTAATGTTTTATTGTCATAGTTAAACCTCTCTGTGATTAATTTAATTTAATTAAAATTTATTTTGTCATCTCTACAGGTAAAAGTACAATAATTATTGGAAATCCAAATTAAATTGAAACAGAGATTAAAGTTATTACTTTATTGCCGGTGTTATATTGTTTCATAACTTTTTGTTTTGTTACTTTTACATCATAAATATATTTTAATGTACAGACGGATTCGAACATTATGGAGGAGATATTCAATACAATGGCTGAAAAAATTGATTGCCTGGCGTATAGCCCGAATTCCTGAAAAGCAGTTTCTCTTAATTTTAAGTTTTATTGTAGGAATATTCAGCGGTATCGCGGCATTTTTGCTGAAAAACCTTGTACATTTTGTGGAGGTCAGGCTTACCAGCTGGTTTGAGGTAGATTCTATCAGTTATTTTTATTTAATTTATCCTCTGTTAGGGATATTTCTCACGGTTTTGTTTGTTAGATTTTTCATTAAGGATGATATAAGTCACGGTATATCAAAAATTCTTTATTCAATTTCCAGGCAGGGGAGTAAGCTGAAACCGCATAACAGCTGGTCTTCTATGGTTGCCAGCTCTCTTACCATAGGGTTTGGAGGATCGGTAGGGGCAGAAGCACCAATTGTACTCACCGGTGCGGCTATAGGATCAAACCTTGCACGTCTGTTCAGGCTAAATTATACATTTATCACTTTGATGATAGGTTGCGGAGCTGCCGGAGCTATTTCCGGAATTTTTAATGCCCCGATTGCCGGTATTGTATTTACCCTGGAGGTTTTAATGCTTGACCTGACAATGGCTTATCTGGTACCTTTACTGATATCTGCGGTTACTGCAGCCGTGATCTCTAATCTGTTTATGGGTGAAGAAGTTATGCTTCATTTTAACTATGTAAATACTTTTACATTTGAAACTGTTTGGCTATTTATTCTTTTGGGAGTATTTACAGGATTTATTGCTGTATATTTTACGCGGATGACTATTATTCTTGAGACTAAATTCAAGGAGATCAAATCATGGAGCATGAAGTTAGTAATTGGAGGAATTTTAATTGGATTGTTGGTTTTTATATTTCCTCCGTTGTGGGGGGAAGGGTATACCGAAATAAATATGATATTTGGCGGCAAGGGGGCATCACTTCTTAATAATTCTCTGTTTTTCAGGTGGTCTGACAGCCAGGTGTTAACATTGCTTTTTCTGGCAGGCATATTGGTTTTTAAAGTTGTGGCTATGGTTGCCACTACCGGTTCCGGGGGGATAGGGGGAGTATTTGCACCAACACTGTTTATGGGAGCTATTGCAGGCTATTTTTTTTCTATTCTTATCAACTTTACCGGAGCCTTTGAGATACCGCACGACAATTTTGCGCTTGCAGGGATGGCCGGAATGATGGCTGCAGTAATGCATGCTCCTCTTACTGCAATATTTTTAACAGCGGAAATGACCAGCGGATATGAGCTTTTCATACCTCTGATTATGACATCAGTTGTGGGATATGTTACAATAATGTTTTTTGAGCCTCATACAATTTATACAAAAAGGCTGGCTGAAGCAGGCCATCTGTTGACTCATCATAAAGATAAAACTGCTTTAAGAATGATGAATGTCAGAAATTTAATTGAAACAGATTTTGAAGTTATAAATCCTGAAGCAACCCTTGGCGACTTAGTTAAAGCAATATCAAGGTCGCATCGCAACCTTTTTCCTATTGTTGATGAGAACGATATTTTAAAGGGAATGGTTAAACTGTCTGATGTAAGAAATCTTATTTTTGAAAGAGATTTTTATGATAAAATAATGGTACGTGATCTTATGTATATGCCTGAATTTTTCATCTCTCCCGACGATAGTATGGAAGCTGTCGCTGAAAAGTTTGAGTCGTGTGGCAGATATAACCTGGCTGTATTAGATGAAGGCAGTAAATATCTTGGGTTTATTTCCCGTGCAGTCGTATTTTCTAAATATCGTAAAACAGTACAGGATTTTTCTTTTGACTAATTTTTAAACAAAAGGAGCGTTTTTGAGGTAGTTAAAGCTTAGTTCAACACTCTCAAAAGGATCCAGATCACGAAATCTGTCTTGTTCAACAAAGAACATTTTCATCCCTGCTATCTCTTTTACAGCAAATATGGCTTCAAAATCTATCCTGCCACTGCCAACAGGGGCAAAAAACATATCTTCTGTTTTTACCATATCTTTCAGATGATATACTTCGAACCGGCCGGGATATTTTTTAATATAATCAACCGGATCATATCCTCCGCGTGCAACCCAGTAAACATCAATCTCAAAAGTTACTAACTTTGGATCTGTCTCTTCAATCAGCACATCCATGCCAATCCGGCCATCCATTTTTTCAAATTCAAATGCATGGTTGTGATACCCGAAACGCACACCAATTTTATTTGCAATCTCTCCTATCTTGTTAAATTTCTCTGCAGTTGATTTATAGCCGTCAATATTTTTTCTGAATTCTTCAGGAAGATATGGGTAAATTACATATTTACATCCTGCTTCTGCAGCGTCGGTAAATATTTTTTCAGCATCTGCCGGTTCAACAACACTATGACTGCTATTCAGGGGCATACCCAGTTCATTGACCCTGCCGGCAAATTGCTTGGGTGTGATCCCGTAAAAGGTGCCGTCTGAAAAATTATAACCTGCAGCTTCCAATGAGTTATATCCAATTTCGGAAAGTCTTGCAAGAGTACTTTCTAAGTTTTGATTTATTTTATCCCGCACGGTATATAACTGGAGTCCTATAACTTTTTCTTTTGCGGAGGAGCATGATAATTGAGGAAATAATACACTTCCTGCTGCAAAAGCAGCTGTTGTTTTCAGAAAATTACGGCGATCTCTCATTTTATTAATATTTTAGTGATAGAAATAATTATTTAAATTTAAAAGTCATCATAAGGGGAAATAATTTTTTTATTTTTCAGGATATTGACAACTGCATCAATAATTTCATCGTCCTGCATGGATGCATAATTGAAAATAACATCAAAGTCGTCATTTTCAGTATTTCTGCCTATAATTTTTTCAATAAAAAGTTCTCTCTTCCGATCCATCTCCTTAACAAATTCAATTGATTCCACCTGTGTCAGTTCTTTAAGTTGCATAATCCTGTTAATTCTCCATTCAATAGGAGCTTCAAGTCTGATATTTAATTTGTTAGGTACACTTTTTAAAATAATTCCGGCTGAAGGGTTGATAATAATAACCCGCCCTTTAAATGCAAGCCTGCATATTACCCCTTTAAAAGTTTCAAGCATCACTTCGTCGGTGATATCGTAGAGTGTTTCATCACTGAAAACTTTGGCTGCCCGTGAAAGGATTTTTAAAGCTTCTCCGGTATTGTCATATCCGTTTTTTTCAATTTCAGAAACCATATTTCTTATCACATCTTCAAAAAGATTTTTGTCGACCCATTTCCATTCAGCATCAGTTTTTGTATCAGACATATAACTGTAACCGGTAAGGATTTTGGAAAGCTTAATGGCAATACGTTTGGCAGAGCAGCCTGCCTGACGGGAAATAGTGACTACCGGCCCGGGGAAATAACCGGTTTCCAAGTCACATGAAGCAACACTTCTGATAAAATTTTTTATAAACTTTTCCATATTAAAACTTATTGTACAACAATTTAATCTTTACCCGAAATTACAATCAATTTTTTTTAGATTAGACAAGATATGTTGTAAAATAGGTTATTTATGTGATGCTATTAAACAAGTTTTAAATTACCGGTATATTTCAACCAGTTTAATTTTAAACACCAGGGGCGAGTATGGAGGAATTGAACCATCCCATGATCCTTTGGAACCGTAAGCCAGACCTGAAGGGATTAAAAACATTCCTTCCGAACCTTTGGATAACAGACCTACGGCTTCATCAAAGCCCGCTATCAGATCAACACTTTTATAGGTATATTTCCAAAGGCCATCTTCTTCATAATGATAATCTGAGGCGTCGAAAATAATTCCCGATTCCGGAAATGATCCAACATAATTAATTCCGATTGAGTCGCCCGGTTGTACTTTTATATCGTCTTCTCCCTCTTTTATAATGGTATAAAACATACCGCTTGCAGTTGTTTCAACATCGAAGCCCTTTTCAATCAGTGAGTCGATATATTCTGAAATTATTAAATTTTCTCTTTCCTGAGTAAATTCCGTATCATCTTTTTTTAAACATGAAGATATAATTATAACTCCGGTCAAAAACATAAACTTAGCAATGTATTTTATGGGTGCCATTTTTTTAATTTTTTATTTATTGATATTTTAATTACAAAGTTAGCTAACAACTTCGAAAATAAAACTTTTTGTTAAAATGTTGTGAAAATTAATTTTTTTTAATCCTCAGGTCGTGCATTTTTACTGCATATATCAGAGTGGAGTAGGGAGGGATATTTGCAGTTCCTTTCTTTCCGTAAGCCAGATTTGAGGGAATTATAATATCCATTTCACATTTTGCATTCATTAACTCTATCCCTGCACGCAAACCGGCATTCATGTCCGGAGGGGCAAATATAAATTTCCAAATACCATTTGGGGGATAAAAATCCTGCGATTTTTCGACAAGCCGGTTATTGATCAAAAAACATTTATATTCGATAAAGCAGGTATCTCCGGGTTGTGGAGTAGGGCCTTCTCCCGGTTCTTTCAGTATATGGAAGATCCCTGTAAGGGCAGTATCAATTTTTAGTCCTTTAGCTTTTTGATCAAAAATAAAAGTTTCCAATTCCGCCATTTCCAATTCAAAGTCACGGGAATCTTTTTTGCAGCCTGTGTAAATGATAGCGCATAATGAGAGTATGATTGCTATAACTTTCATAACCGATGACCGTATTAATAATTTTTGTAGCGAAAAATAGCAATTTTATTTATTATATGCGGAGTTTCAGGATAAAAAATCCCGGCTGGGCCCTGCCGGGATAATTTATAATCTTCAAAAGCGGCTATTTGATTTTTATAAGAGTTTGTATGATACAAATATAAGCGGCATATTAAAATATTTTGAGTTATGTTTGCTGATTTAAAAGGTAAAAAATTCTGATATTCCACTTCAAAAGAACTTATTGTATTTAAATTATCATTTTCTCTTTTTGAAAAAATTTCTTATATCTTATTTATTAGAACCGATAATTACATATTTTAGTAAAATATTCGGATAAACGGAATTGCCCCGGCAATTAGCAGTTGCATAGTATCCGGAATAATTTTTATTATGGGAACATTATTTTTAATTTTTATTTCAGCTATTACTTTTTCATTTGTCTGTTCATTGTGGGAGGCTGTTTTGTTAAGCGCAACACCATCATTTATAAGCCGTATGCAAACGGAAAAACCTAAAATAGGCAATAGACTCAATAAATTAAAAGATGATATTGACAGGCCTCTGTCTGCTATTCTTACACTTAATACAATTGCCCATACTGTGGGAGCTATAGGAGTAGGTATCCAGACAGGTAATTTGTACGGAAGCAGTTTTTTTACTTTGTTTAATACTCAGATATCCTATGTGTCTTTAAGTGCCGGTATTATGACATTGGCCATACTGATACTTTCAGAAATTATTCCTAAAACTATAGGGGCTAAATTTTGGAAAGTTCTGACACCTTTTACCGTTTGGTCTCTTCAGGTTTTATTAATTGTGTTCAGTCCTTTTGTGTGGTTAAGTAAAATGATAACCAGGCTTTTAATTTCAGATAAAAATACAAGTGTTTTCAGTCGTGCTGATTTTGCGGCAATGGCTGATGCAGGGCTTAAAAGCGGAGCGCTCGACAACGAAGAGAAATCGATTATTCAAAATCTGTTAAGGCTTGACAATATTAAGGTAAGAGATATAATGACTCCTCGTTCAGTGGTAATAATGACTGATGAAAATAATACGGTGTCAGAAATATTTAATGAATTGAAACCAATGGTTTTTTCGCGGATTCCTGTATTTCATGACCATCCGGATAATATAACCGGACTTATACTTAAAGATAATATTTTGGAGAGTCTGGCTCAGGACCGGGATAAGATCAAAGCTTTTGAGATTAAACGTGATATCTTGTTTGTTGAAGATAGTTTTTCCGTTGCAAAACTGATGGATGCACTTATTCTTAACAGGGAACACCTGGCAATTGTTGCTGATAGTTTTGGCAGTATCGTTGGATTGGTTACAATGGAAGATCTTTTTGAAACACTGTTGGGATTGGAAATAGTTGATGAATCCGATAAAGTTGAAGACCTGCAAAAGCTTGCTGTGGAGAGATGGAGAAAAAGAAGTAAAAAACAGAACCTGAACAGGAATTAATAAACTTCATACCCCCGGTCACCCTTTTAAATTAATTTTAATTTATCTGATTGAAAGCCTGTTAAACAGTGCAAACTTTTTAATTTGATTATTTTTGAAAAAAGAATTTAAAATAGTAAAAAATGGATATTAGCGCATTGCAAAAAGAGAGGGCAAAATATTTGCCCAAGCTGCCGGAGTCGTTGAAAGGTGCAGTGAAATTGTCAGAAGGGGAGAAAACTGAATCAGTTGCTGACAAGGATGAGATAAAAAAGATTTTTCCTCATACCTATGGTATGCCTGTTCTCACTTTTGAAAAAGGTGTTGAACAAAATAGTCAAAAGCCTCTGAATGTTGGCGTAATTCTTTCCGGAGGACAGGCCCCGGGCGGCCATAATGTGATATCCGGTATTTTTGATGGTATAAAAAATATTAATCAGAAAAGTAAATTATATGGTTTTCTGGGAGGACCATCGGGGTTGGTAGACCATAAATATATAGAACTTACAGAATCTGTAATTGATAAATACAGAAATACCGGCGGCTTTGATATTATAGGTTCAGGACGTACAAAATTGGAAGAGACACAACAGTTTGATAAAGGATTGGAAATTGCAAAAGAGTTAGAACTTAATGCTTTGGTTATTATCGGGGGTGACGATTCTAATACCAATGCATCGGTTTTAGCTGAATACTATATTGAAAAAAACGCAGGGGTACAAGTTATCGGATGCCCTAAAACAATTGATGGTGACCTGAAAAATGAACTTATTGAGGCATCGTTTGGTTTTGATACTGCCACCAAGGTATATTCGGAGCTGATAGGCAATATTGAACGTGATGCCAACTCAGCAAAAAAATATTGGCATTTTATTAAATTGATGGGCAGATCTGCTTCACATATCGGGCTTGAATGTGCTTTGCAGACACAGCCTAATATTGCACTTATTTCTGAAGAGATAGCTGCAAAAAAGCAGACATTGGGAGAGATAGTCAGGGAAATTGCAGATATAATTGCTAATCGTGCCGCTGATGGCGATAATTTTGGTGTGGCACTTATTCCTGAAGGATTAATTGAATTTATTCCTGAAATGAAAATTCTTATTTCAGAGCTGAATGATCTTCTTGCCGATGGAGCATCTTCAGGAAAAGAGATTAGAAAGCTTAAAAAAGCTGAACGAAGGAAATGGGTGGCTTCCCGCCTTACAGATGACTCTTCCTCTTTGTTTAGCTCATTGCCTGTAGGAATTGCCAATCAGCTGACCCTGGATCGTGATCCTCACGGCAATGTCCAGGTATCATTGATTGAAACAGAAAGGCTTCTTGGAGAAATGGTCAAAGCTTTGTTGTTTGATATGCAAAAACGTGGTGAATATAATGGCAAATTCAGCACTCAATATCACTTTTTCGGATATGAGGGAAGATGTGCAGCTCCTTCAAATTTTGATGCAGATTACTGTTATTCTCTTGGTTACACCGCAGCTTTATTGATTTCTGAAGGCAAAACCGGTTATATGGCATCGGTAAGAAATCTTACTGCGCCAGCAAAAGAGTGGATAGCCGGAGGAGTACCTGTTACAATGATGATGAATCTTGAAAAGAGGCATGGATCTTTTAAGCCGGTTATTCAGAAAGCTTTAGTTGATTTGAACGGCGCTCCTTTCAGGTATTTTGCTTCTATGCGTGATGAGTGGGCATTAAGTGAGAGATATGTATATCCCGGTCCGATTCAATATTTTGGCCCACCGGAGGTGTGTGACCAGCCGACAGAAACTCTTAAATTTGAAAAGCAAGACAAATAAAAAGATTAAAGGTAATAAAGTATAGAGTACCATAAAAAGTCCGGAACTTTATTACCTTTTTTTTAGAAAATAAATCTTAAAGAGAGAGCCAGTTCATCACTCCAAAAACCGGTATATCCCAAAATATTGAGTCCCGGTTTCCAGTCGAGACTTATGTTAAAAGGTATAGGTTCAATATTGTATTCAATTCCTATTATTCCGTCAATACCAATAACCGAATGAGAGTTTACGTCATCTTTAAACCACGGATGATCGCGATGTCCATCCCAAAATCCGATATGCGCACCTGCTCCATAATACCAGTTTAGTCTTGGGGTTCCAAAGACCTGATTATGTATTTCATAAAGGCCGGTAATGTGAAAACCTCTCCATCTGGTTGACAATAACCCTTCAATAGCTGAATTATAGCTAATAAAATGTTTTATTGTTAAACCGTTTGATAAACCTCCTCTGAAACCAATACCTGTGTTGTAATCCTGGGCGCCGGCCGACAAAACTAAAAAGAGAGGAACAATAATGGTAAATAATAATTTTCTCATACTATTAAAATCATTTTTAAAGATATTATATAG
>CAZLZJ010000034.1:0-4727 GCA_964563975.1 uncultured Prolixibacteraceae bacterium | reverse complement strand
TATTTTAATTTACTGTTTAAATACAAAAGATATAATATTAGCACCCATTTTTAAAGCTAATTCTCTTACTTCAGGAGGGTTATTATGAACAGCTTCATCCTCCCAGCCATCGCCAAGATCTGATTCATAAGTGTAAAGGAGGACCATTCTTTCGCCTGTAAACAGTCCGAATGCCTGAGGAGGTTTATTGTCGTGTTCATGTATTTTTGGCAAACCTTCACTGAATTTATATTTCTGATTGAAAATTTCATGATTATGAGGAAGCTCAATCAGCTCTTTATCAGGAAATACCTTTTTTATCTCTCTTCTAAAATATTCATCAAGCCCGTAATTGTCATCTACATGCATAAATCCGCCCCCTTCCAGGTAAGCTCTCAGGTTGAGACAGTCACTTTCAGAAAGAACTATATTTCCATGTCCGGTCAAATGCACAAACGGGAAATTGAATATTTCGGAACTGCCGATATCAACAGTTGAAGGTTCGGGGTTGATATTTGTTTTAAGGTTTCTGTTGCAATATTCAATAAGATTAGGCAGCGCTGTGGGATCAGAATACCAATCGCCGCCCCCTCCGTATTTAACCAATGCTATTTTTACTCCCGGTGTTTGGGCATTGGCAAAAAAGAGTGTCATGATAATCATGAACGCCGGAATAAGTGTCAGTTTTGTTAATTTAAAAATATAATTTCCGCACTTCATTTATTTAATCATTTTCAATTTAAACAGAAGAGGGCTCACACAGCAAGCGGCAAAGATATAAAACATATCAACTATATCTATTCATTTATCAGATTTACGATGTGGCAGGCAACAACTCCTGCTGTTTCAGTCCTAAGCCTTGAGTTCCCCAAAGATACGCCAACAAAGTTTTCAGCAGATGCTTTTTTAATTTCATCAGGAGTGAAATCGCCCTCAGGTCCGATCATAATAACACTATCTGCCCCGGGCAGCAGGAGGTCTTTCAGATGAGGTTTACTCTCTGGAAGGCAATGGGCAATATATCTCTTTTTGTTATTACAATTATTAATAAAGTCGTCAAATTTCGTAAGGCTGTTCAATTTGGGGATATATGCCTTAACAGACTGTTTAACTGCAGAAATAAGGATTTTCTCAAGTCTTTCGGAGTTGATAATTTTTCTTTCCGAATGCCCGGTCAGCAAAGGAGTTATCTTGTCAATTCCAATCTCTGTAACTTTTTCAATGAACCATTCAAACCGGTCGATACTTTTTGTCGGAGCAATGGCAATGTGGAGAGAAAATTTTCTTTTGCCATACTCCTTTTCAGATTCAATAATTTTAAGGTGGCAATGTTTATGGCCGGGATCTGTTATCTCGGCAATATATAATCCGCCTTTCCCATCAATTAATTTCACTGCTGAACCTTTTTTAAGTCTTAATACTTTTATTGCATGTTTTGATTCCGGAGAATTTAAAATCAATATCTCTCCGGAAATTTCCGGGACATAAAAAATATGCATAAGATTTCTTATGATTTAAACATTTTTGGTATTAATCTGAAACTTTGTATTCCTGAATGAGCAGTAACACTCTTCCAGTTGTTTGTTTCAAAGTCAATGCCAACAGTGGTACATGTTGGCATATCCTCATTGTAATGATTAAGCAGATATCCTGCAAACAGGTGAAATCCGGGGTTATGGCCGAAAAAAAACACACTATTCCATTTGTCAGGCAGTTTTGTTATTAAATCAAGGAATTCATAAGTGCTCAGCCCTTCATAAATTTCATTCATCTGAATAATTTCATTTGGGTTAAAGCCAACTCTTTTAGCAAAAATCCGTGCAGTTTTAATAGCTCTTTTAGCAGGACTGGATATCATTCCGTCTGCTTTTATTCCTTTCTTATATAACTCTCTACCAATTAGTTTTGCATCTTTTTTTCCACGATCCTGCAAGTCTCTGTGAAAGTCGTTATGATAACCGTACTGAACCGCTTTTGCATGTCTTACAATTATAACTCGCTTCATCTGTTAATGATATTAATTATTTTCAAAAGGTATCATATAGCTTAACGCATATATTTTAGCTATATTTTTAGTTCCCAATTTTAATTGGAATGCTCGTTTCATAGATCATTATTAAACAAATTTAGTTTAATTTGGAAAATAAGTTTAATATTACCTCTCTTTTTATTTAAAACCGGATAACAGTAAATAACAATATTGTGAGACGGATCGGATTATTATCGGATACTCATGGATTTCTTTATGAAAGGCTTTTACTTTTTTTTGAAGAGGTGGATGAGATTTGGCATGCAGGAGATATTGGCACTATGGAAGTGGCTGACAAACTTGCAGGATTTAAACCGTTCAGGGCTGTTCATGGGAATGCCGATGGTTTGGAAATCAGATCTTTATATCCTAAACATCAGAGATTTATGTGTGAAGATACAGATGTTTGGATTACCCATATAGGAGGTTATCCGGGAAGGTACCGTCAGGAAGTGAAACCGGAGATATTTCAAAACCCGCCCAATTTGTTTATTACCGGTCATTCTCATATATTGAAGGTAATAAATGATAAAAAATCAGGTCTGCTGCATATTAATCCCGGAGCTGCCGGTTATTATGGTTTCCACAAGTTTTGTACCGCCGTCAGGTTTATTATCGACGGAAAAAATATCAAAGAGATGGAGATATGGGAGAAAGAGAGAGATAAAATATTATAAGCCTGATGGGCGGTACAAACTTTAAACAATTAAAAGGCATTAATAATTCCAAGAAAATTTTCTGCATTAAGAGAGGCGCCACCAATTAGCCCGCCATCAACATCTTTATTTGCAAACAGCTCTTTTGCATTATCAGGCTTACAACTTCCGCCATATAAAATTGATATCTCTTCGGCTGTTTCACTGCTATATCTTTCAGCAATGATCTTCCGGATAAAGGCATGAATCTCCTGCGCCTGATCTGAGGTTGCTGTTTTTCCGGTTCCAATAGCCCAAATAGGTTCATAAGCAATTATCAATTTTTTAAAATCTTCTTTTGGGAGTTTAAAAATTGTTTCGTCAAGCTGTTTTTTTACAAATTCATTTTGTTGTCCTTTTTCTCTCACTTCAAGGGGCTCTCCACAGCAATAGATCGGGGTGAGTTCGTTAGCAAGGGCCAGGGCCAGTTTTTTATTTAAGGTTTCAGAGGTTTCTCCGTAATATTCACGTCGTTCTGAATGACCAAGTATTACATAACCGGCGCCTGTTGATTTTATCATCTCAGCAGACACTTCGCCTGTGAATGCTCCTTTAGGTTCATCGGCACAATTTTGTGCCGCAACGCCTATCCTTTTATTGTCAACTGTTTCGGCTATTTTTGTCAGATGAGTAAAAGGCACTCCCAATATTATTACCACATCATCGGCTGCCTCTTTTGCTGCCAGTTTATCAACAGCTTTAGCCAGTTCTAATCCCTCGTTGAGGGTAGTGTTACATTTCCAGTTTCCTGCAACTATCTTTTTTCTCATTATACTTTAATTTATTATTTTTAATTTCTTTCAGATGGCAAAGTTATAATTCACTTTGATATTGCCTTCTCCGGGTCACTATTTATTAATATTTTGTTGAAATTCCTCCGGTGAGGGGATATCATTATAATGATATTTAGCCACTATTGTACCATTTTTTAAAATCATTAACCCGGGATTTGATCTGATAATTGTTTTTAAGGTTATCTCATCGCAATTAAAGAACTCGTAGGGAACCTGATGATCCTGAGCAAATTTATCTGACTCATCAGGCAGTGAAGAAGTAAGACAAATAAAAGATAAATCCCGGTCAATAGCCCATTTGGCAAGTTCGTTAATTTTTTCCTGTGATTTTGTGTTTGTTTTTTTAAGGTCATAAGCTATCAGTAAAAAAACATAATTTTCGTCATAAATAAAAAAATCTATAATATCCTCACCTTCGGGAGTTTCAATGGTGAAATCATGTATTAAAGGTTCATAACCTTTATCAACAAGTACTGATTCGAGATTATCAAACTCATAGTTCAGAGTATCCTCCCATGGATAGTTTTCTTCTGTAAAACGCTCAGTATTTCCCGTTTTTTTATTTTTATAATAGAAAATATTTTCGTACTGCGGCTGAGGAGCTCCTTCGGGAATAGACATTGCTTCAGAGATGTTGACACCAACTTTATATGGTCTGAAATCCAATATTGGCAGGTGATTATAAGAGTAAACCGATATTGCAATATATAAAGCAATAAAAGCTGCTCCTGCAATCCCGGAAAGAACTCCCGGCAGTATACGGGGCATATTATTCCTGTAAAAAAAGACAATCCACGTAAGAATGATCAGCACAATATTTTTATAGAAAGTTTCCCAGTTAGAGATAACTAATGCATCTCCAAAACATCCGCAGTCGGAAACCGGATCATATATTGCTATCCATAATGTTAGGAAAGTAAAGAACACCATAAAGATAAAAGCAAGCCATGAGCTCAACTTAAGCCGGAGATTAAAGAGCAACCCGACACCTATGGCAAATTCCAGAAAAGCAAGTAATATTCCCAGCGGGAATGCAGCCCAGTTAAACCAGTCAAGACCCATTGCAACAAAATAGTCGACGAATTTATAAGCTGAACCCCACGGGTCGATTCCTTTTACAAAACCTGAAAAGATAAAAGTTACACCAACAATTATACGGGCTATCTGTTTTATGATTTTCATATGATTAAATTAATTATTTTTAAAGGTATCATATAGCTTGTCCCGATT
>CAZLZJ010000033.1:10689-24219 GCA_964563975.1 uncultured Prolixibacteraceae bacterium | reverse complement strand
TGAATAACTTTAAATAAGGTGTCATATAGTTTGTCCCGATTTTAATCGGAGGAACCCGCATATATTTTAACCATCCTTCTGTGCCCGATTTTACAATCATGCTCATTTTATTTTTAATTTTTTAAATGAACAAATTCTTTTTATATCATGTTTTAATATTCAACAAAGTATTTAAATAAAAAAAGATATAAATTGTAATAAGGATAAAACATTCAGGCTTAATTGTAAATCCATTTATATTATTTACGTATAAAAATATGGAACTCACATTTCGGTTAAAATAGGAGGTTACAGTGAAGATATTTATTTTAATCATTTAAAAGATTAAAAAAGAGACAATTCAGTTATGAAGGCGTTAACAAAAAAATGGTTCATTTTAGCATTTTCATTGCTTACTTTGATTATTTCGGCAAAGATTAACTATGCGCAAGATCCGGATACTCAAATTCTTGATCAGAATATCAGTATTTATGCAGAAGATGAGCCATTGTCAGATATTATTGAAAAAATATGTAAATATTTAAATATAGATTACTCATATAATGCTCAAATTATATCTGATAAAAAAGTCAATCTGAATATTTCAAATAAACCTATCAAATTCGTACTTGAAAAATTAATGAAAGACTTCTTTCTTCTTTTTGATATAGAAGACAATATTCTTGTTGTACGCGACTATGTACCATTGGATAAGAGTATGGATTTTGACAAGAGTTCTCAATTTCCGGGAGCTAACAGGGGCTTTCTTTTTAATAATCTGAAAGAAAAATCAGTAACAATAAATTTTAAATCTGCCAGTAATCTAATAATTATCCCTGTAAGAATCAATGCCTCTGATACTTTAAATTTTATTCTTGACACAGGAGTAAGACTACCTATCATCACTGAACTGCCATTTATAAATAAGCTGGATCTCAACTATCTGATGCCCGTAAAAATTAAGGGACTGGGCGAAGATATGGAGCTTACTGCCTATCGTTCAGGTAATAATACTATTAGCTTAAAAGGTCTGACTGCACATAATCAGGAAGTGCAAATGGTCATTGATGAAAATTTCCAAATCTCACATATGCTGGGAATCCCTGTACATGGACTGATCGGATTTAACCTATTTAAAGATTATATTGTAAAAATAGATTATTCAAATGAGAAGATAACCTTTTACAAATCTGAACATTATAAATACAGAGACCGTAAAAACGATATTATACTTCCCCTGCACTTAGTGGATGGCAAACCTTATGTACGCACTAAGATAGTAACTGATGATCTTCAGGAAGTACCTGTTCTGCTACTTGTAGACACCGGGGCAAGTGATGCATTGTGGCTTTCAAAAAGATCCGATATAAGAATAGGACTTCCTGAAAAACATATTGAAACATTTCTGGGAAGAGGGTTAAATGGTGATTTATATGGAATAAAAGGCAGAATCGATGCTATATGGGTCGGGCCTTTGGTGTTACCCAGACCTATTGTGGCATTTCCCAATTCAGAATTAGTTGATCAGTTAATATCTGCCAATGACCGCAATGGCACTCTTGGAGCTGAAATATTAAGAAGGTTTGTTGTAACACTTGACTATAAAAACAATCGTCTGACATTAAGACCAACATATAAAGTTAATGAATCATTCAATTACAATATGAGCGGAATGGAGGTTGTTAGCCCTATACCCGGGCTTCCGATATATACTATTACTGATATCCGTAAAGATTCTCCTGCCTATTTTGCCGGGCTAAAAGAAAACGATCAGATATTGTCATTAAATAATAACAATATGGAGTCACTTGAACTGAATGATATCATTCTACTTCTTCAAAGTAAAGAGAATAAGAAAATCCGAATTAAAGTTCTCAGAAATGGAGAAGAAATTAAAACCTCATTTGAACTAAAAGAAGTATTTTAATTAACAACAAATATTTTTCCTTAGTTTAAAATCTTTTAACAGGTTATTCTCTTCAATTTATGCCGGGTCATTATAATTCAAATAGTTCAAACTATTTTCACTAATTTTGAAGTTAATTAAATTTGAACTTTCAAAATCAAAATGGAACAATTCAGTACACGACAAAATAAAGTTTCCCGACTGATACAGCGGGAGATAGCAAGTATTTTTCTTCAATTAAACAAAGCAAAATACCAAGGTAAAATCATAACTGTCACCATTGTCAGAGTTACCAAAGATATGAGCATCGCAAGAATTTACCTTAGTATTTATCCATCTGAATTTGCACAAACCATTTTAAAAGAAATAAACCTTAATATCAAGTCAATAAGGGGCGAATTGGGGAAAAAGATCGGAAAAAGCATCCGAATAATACCAAATCTGGAATTTTATATTGATGACAGTTTGGATTATATTGAAAATATCAATCAACTTTTAAAAGATAAATAGTATTTTAATTATTTGTATTTCAGAAAAATTACTAAGTGAACCTGTCAATATTTATAGCTCTAAGATATCTGTTTTCCAAAAAAAAACAGAATATCATAAATATTATTTCGGCTATATCTGTAGCGGGAATAATTGTTGCAACTATGGCATTGATCATTGTTCTTTCAGTCTTTAATGGTTTCACTGAGGTTATTGAGTCATTTTTCAGCAATTTCGATCCTGATATTAAAATCACTCCTTCTGAAGGAAAAATGTTTAATCCGGAAAACCACAATTTTGAAAAAATCAAACAAATGCCAGGTATTGTGCATTATGCTGAAGTTATTGAAGAAGTAGCTATGTTGAAATATAACAATCAGCAATTTCCCGCTATTATTAAAGGAGTACCGCCTAATTATGCAGATTACACCAATATTGACACACTTATTATTGACGGTAAATTCATTCTTAACGAAAAAGGCATAGATTATGCCGTTGTTGGTCAAGGAGTTGCATTTAATTTAGGTATAGGCCTCACTTTTATTGAACCTATCCGGATTTATGTACCTAAAAAAGGTAAACAAATATCTTTCAATCTTGCTGCCTCTATTAATCATAGTTATATATTTCCTTCAGGAGTATTTTCTGTTCTTGAGGAAATTGATTCAAAATATATAATCGTTCCTTATAAATATGCATCTGATCTTTTTGAAAGCAGCAACATGGCATCAGCTGTTGAACTTGGCCTTTCATCCGGAATAAATTCAAAAAAAGTTCAAAAAGAGATTCAAAATACATTGGGAGACAACTTTATTGTGAAAAATAAATATCAACAACATGAACTTATTTACAAAACAATGAAGTCAGAAAAGTGGGCTGCCTACCTGATACTTATATTCATTCTGATTATTGCATCTTTTAATATTTTAAGCAGTCTTTCAATGCTGATAATTGACAAAAAAGAGGATCTCTTTATTTTAAAAAGTATGGGGGCAAATTCAAAACTCATTAAAAAAATTTTCCTTTTTGAAGGCTGGCTTATCTCCATTTTCGGAGCAATATCAGGTTCTTTACTTGGACTTTTAGTATGTTGGGCCCAAATTAAATTTAAAATTGTCACTCTTCCCGGTGCCGGGTCATTTGTTATCTCGGCATATCCTGTTAAAGTTATTTTTTTTGATATTATTCTTGTCTTAAGTGTTGTTTTTATAATTGGATTTATTGCCTCATGGTACCCTGTTAAATTTATAACACAAAAATTCATTTTAAACGAAACAAATATCACTTAAGCTTATTAAATATAGAAACAAAATACTCTAAATTGAAAGCGCTGGTAAAACGAAAAGCTGAAAAGGGTATCTGGATGGAAAATGTTCCCATCCCGGAGATCCGACCTAATGATGTGCTGATAAAAATCAAAAAATCAGCCATTTGTGGAACAGACTTACATATTTTCAAGTGGGACGAATGGGCACAGCAAACAATAAAACCCCCATTGATAATTGGACATGAGTATATGGGAATTGTTGTTGAAGTTGGTTCTGAGGTAAGCAGGGTGAAGGTTGGAGAACGTGTGACGGTTGAAGGCCATATTTCATGTGGATTTTGTAGAAATTGCCGCAGAGGGCGTCAGCATATATGTGAAAACACCACAAGTATTGGGGTGCATCGCGATGGAGGATTTGCCGAATATATAGCAGTGCCGGACAGAAATGTTTTGCATGTCGATAAAAGAATATCTGATGAAATAATGGCAATTATGGATCCTTTGGGGAATGCAGCACACACTGCACTCTCATTCCCTTTACTGGGAGAAGATATTTTAATAACGGGAATAGGCGGACCTATTGGCTCAATGGCTGCAGCAATATGCCGTTTTGCAGGTGCAAGAAATGTAATTGGCTCCGATCTGAATGGTTTCCGGAGAGATATTGCCCGAAATTTAGGAGCAACATATGTGATTGATCCATTGAAAGAGAGTATTCAGTCAGCAATGGAGTCTCATGGTATGATATCAGGTTTTGATATAGGCCTGGAATGCTCAGGATCACCAACAGCATTTAATGAAATGATCAATCATATGTATAATGGTGGTAAAATAAGTCTTTTGGGTATATTGCCTCAAAAAACCCAAATAGACTGGAATAAGGTTATTTTCAAAGGGTTAACTATCAAAGGCATCTATGGACGGGAGATGTACGAAACCTGGTATCATATGGAAATGATGTTAACTACAGGATTGGACATTTCTCCTGTAATAACGCACCGTTTAAATGCTGATGAATTCGAAAAAGCTTTCAAAATAATGGAGGAAGGCAATTGTGGAAAAATTATATTAGATTGGGAATAAGTGCTTTACACTATTTGTTTCACGTGAAACAAATAAAATAGAAAAATTAAGCAACAGTTATTAAGACAAATTTTATAACAATATTAAAAAAATCATATGCATAAAGGTTTAGTAATTAAATCTACAGGAAGCTGGTTTGATGTAAAAAACAGTGCCGGAGAAATAATTGCTTGTAAAATTAAGGGTAGTTTCCGCATTAAAGGGATAAAAAGTACAAATCCGATAGCGGTAGGAGACTTCGTAGATTATATTATTGAAAGTTCTGACGGAGAAAAAAAAATTGGTTGGATAACCTCTGTTGCAGAAAGAAAAAATTATATAATCAGACGATCTACAAATTTATCAAAACAATCTCATATAATAGCTTCAAATATTGATCAGGCAATATTAATAGTCACAATCTCCTATCCCGTTACCACCACTATATTTATCGATCGATACCTGGCATCAGCCGTTGCTTATCGTATTCCGGTGCTTTTAGTTTTTAATAAAACTGACTGTTATAATAAAGATGAAACAGCAATAATGAATACCCTTATTGATATTTATTCGACAATAGGTTATAAATGTATTAAAACCTCGGCAAAATTAAAGGAAGGGATTGATCTGTTCATTACAGAATTAAAAGGAAAAACCAATGTAATTAATGGTCATAGCGGTGTGGGAAAATCTACACTGATTAATATAATTCAGCCTGGTTTAAATTTAAAAACTGCTCAAATTTCAAATATGCACAAAACAGGAAAGCATACAACGGCATTCTCGGAAATGTATGAATTAACTTTTGGAGGGTATATTATAGATACACCGGGAATTAAAGGATTTGGTATGCTTGATATGGAAACATGGGAAATATCTCACTATTTTATTGAAATTTTTAAAATATCAAAAAGATGCAGATATAATAATTGTTCTCACACTCATGAGCCGGAATGTGCGGTAAAGGAAGCAGTAGAAGATGGAATTATTGCTAAAAGCAGATATATCAGCTATATAGGAATGTTAGAAGATGATGAAAAATACAGAAAACCTCACTAATAACTTTATTCACGAAAATAGTTATAAACCTTATTAGCCCTGTGCTTTCCAATAATTTCCGATAATAAATTTAGTTCAGCTTTTTTAATATTATTTACGGATTTAAATTTAGTTAACAGCTTTTTAACTGTTTCTGTCCCGATTCCTTGAATCTGGGATAATTCAGTGTCGACCAAGCTCTTAACTAATTTTTTCCGGTGAAATTCTATTCCAAATCTATGTGCTTCATCTCTTAACTGTTGAATAACCCGCAAAGTTTCAGATTTTTTATTTATATAAACAGGAACAGAATCATTAGGAAAATAAATCTCCTCCAATCGCTTGGCAATACTTATTATTGAAATTTTTCCTTTCAACTTAAGACGGTCCAAAGCTTTGACAGCCGAAGATAGCTGGCCTTTACCGCCATCAATTACAATTAACTGTGGTAAAGCTTTTTTCTCATCTATTAATCTGCTGTATCTGCGAAAAACAACTTCTTCCATTGAAGCAAAATCATCAGGCCCGGTTACAGACTTAATATTATAATGCCGGTATTCACTTTTTAATGGTTTCCCATTTTTAAATACTACACATGCAGCAACCGGTTCAGATCCCTGGAAATTACTATTATCAAAACATTCTATAAATACCGGCTTTACAGGAAGATTTAAATCTTTTTTAATTATTGATAAAACTTGATCAGCAGAAAACCTGATTGATTTTTGAGCCATTTGCTTCTCTTTTTCCAATCTGAAATATTTTGCATTTCTTAACGACAGCTCCAATAACTTCCTCTTCTCCCCTATTTTTGGAACAGTAAATTTAATATCATGATAAATATTGCCTAATTTAAAAGGCACGAGTATCTCTTTAGCATCACTGAAAATTTTCTGTTTTATTTCAATAATCCCCATCATCAGAAGATCTTGTACAGATTCTTCAATAACTTTTGATATCTCCAAAGTATAAGTTTGTATGATTGCACCATCAATCACTTTCAAATAATTAATAAAAGCAAATTTTTCTCCATTGTCTATTGAAAAAACATCTACATCGGTAATTGAAGGAGACACAATAGTGGATTTACTTTGGTACCTTTTCAAAGATTCATATTTCTCTTTAATTTTATGAGCCTCCTCATAGTCTAATTTACGCGCTTTTTCATCCATCAGTGATTTCAAGTGTTTCATTACACCGGAAATATTTCCTTTTAAAATATGCGTAATCTCTTCAATTCCTTTTAAATAGGCCTCTTCAGAAATTAATCCTTCACAAGGTCCAAAACAATTTCCAATGTGATATTCCAAACAAACCCTAAACTTTTTAGACTCGATATTTTTTTTTGTGAGGCAGTAATTGCATGTTCTTATTTTATACTCAGACTTAAACAGCTCTAACAATGTATTTACCATATATACATTTGTATATGGCCCGAAATATTTAGATCCATCTTTAACCAGGTCCCTTGTTTTAATAACCCGTGGAAAGGGCTCATTTACAATCCGGATCCAAGGATAACTTTTATCGTCTTTTAATCTGATATTATACCTGGGTTGATACTTTCTCACAAGATTATTTTCCAGGAGCAATGCATCTTGTTCAGTTTCAACAACCAAATACTTAATATCAGCTATATTTCTGACCAACATAGCTGTCTTATTATTATCATGTTTTTTTCCGAAATAAGAGGAGACTCTTTTTTTTAGATTTTTTGCTTTACCTATATAAATAATTGAGTTACCTGAATTAAAAAACTGATAAATACCGGGTTTTTCAGGAAGTAAAGAGATAATTTCCTTTAATGATTTTTTATTTTCAACAGCTATTTTCAATTAATCTGAGTATTTAACCAAGATATACGGATTATATTTATAAATAATATTTTTAAAATCTGTTTGTATAAATTCTAAATCACATATAAAACAAAAATATATATTAGATGTTGTTATGTTTTTCAACATTTTCAAAACAGCATGTGCAGTTCCGCCGGTTGCTAAAAGGTCATCATGGATTAAAACAACATCATCTTTTGATATACTGTCCTGATGCATTTCAATACTATCTGTACCATATTCAAGATCATATGTTTCTGAAATAGTTTTCCCCGGTAATTTTCCCTTTTTCCTGATAGGCACAAAACCTGCATTAAGTTCATTTGCCAAAGCTCCTCCAATAATAAACCCCCTGGCCTCAATACCAATGACTTTAGTAATGCCTGAATTACAAAAAATATCATTGAATTTCTGAATCATATGCTTAAAAGCATAGTTGTCTTTTAAAAGTGTTGTTATGTCTTTAAAACTAACTCCCTTTTCAGGAAAATCGGGAATTACTCTAATTTTGTTTTTCAAATCAATATTTTGTTCCACGTGAAACATTATCTGTTTAATAAAATTAATAAAATATTTATATCGGACGGAGATATACCGGGAATACGCTTTGCCTGACCTATTGTAAAAGGATCAATTCTATTAAGTTTTTCTCTTGCTTCGGTAGATAAAGATTTAAGTTCCAAGTAATTAAATTTTCTTTTTATTACTATATTTTCAAATTTATCTAATTTTTCAGCAATTGCTTTCTCCCGGTTAATATATCCGTTATATTTAATGGCAATTTCTACACTTTCAAGTACCTCCCTGTTATTTTCACATTTTAGTTCTTTTAAAAATTTATTGAAAGGCTTTAATGGAGCTATCAAATCAAAAATTGATATTTGCGGTCTTAAAATAATATCCCTTAATTTCACACCCTGTTTAAGAGCTGAAGTACCTTTATCTTCAAGCAATTTATTGATATAATGAGGCTTAACACTAAATTTTTCTGTAAATCCAATAAGATCTGAAATCAATTTATTTTTTTTATCCAACAATTGTTTCCTTTCTAAACTTGCTAAACCAAGTTCATATCCTTTGGGAGTTAATCTATAATCAGCATTATCTTGTCGCAATAATATTCTGAATTCAGCCCTGCTGGTAAACATACGGTAAGGCTCATCAATACCTTTGGTTACTAAATCATCAATTAATACACCAATATAAGCTTCATCGCGTTTGAGAATAAATTCTTTGCTCTCTTTTGAATGACATTTTAAATGACCGTTAATACCGGCAATTAATCCTTGAGCAGCAGCTTCTTCATATCCTGTAGTACCATTAATCTGACCGGCAAAAAAAAGATTTCTGATGATTTTTGTTTCTAATGTATGAAATAGCTGATCAGGTTCAAAATAATCATATTCAATAGCATAGCCGGGACGAAATATTTTGGCGTTTTCTAATCCGGTAATCTTTTTTAAGGCACTGTATTGAATATCCCATGCAAGGGAAGAAGAAAAACCATTTATATAATATTCTATGGTATTTTCACCTTCAGGCTCTAAAAAAATTTGATGTTTCTCTTTATCGGGAAATGTAACTAACTTGGATTCAATACTTGGACAATATCTCGGGCCAATACTTTGTATAGTACCGTCAAACATAGGGGCATTATCAAATCCCTTGCGCAGTTCTTCATGTGAATAATTATTGGTATAAGTGACCCAGCATGATCTTCTTTTTAAAAGCGATTTTGTATCCGGCAGATAAGAAAATTTATATCCACTCTCATCACCGGGTTGTTCCGTCAGTTTGGTAAAATCAATACTCCTCCCATCTACTCTGGCAGGAGTTCCGGTTTTTAGCCTGCCACTTTTAAAACCTAATTCACTCAATTGATCAGTCAAACCTTCTGAAGATAATTCTCCAATCCTTCCCCCTGAAATTTTAGTTGATCCAATATGAATAAGTCCGTTTAAAAAAGTACCATTTGTAAGTATAACAACGTTGGAATAAAATTTTACTCCAATTTTTGTCCTAACACCAATAACACGGCTGTTTTTTACGATAATTCTCACCACATCATCCTGCCACAAATCTAAATTGTCAACCTTTTCCAAAGCTTCTCTCCAGAATGTGCTAAAAACAATTCGATCATTTTGAGACCTGGGACTCCACATTGCAGGCCCTTTAGAAAGATTTAACATTCTAAACTGAATGGTACTCCTATCTGAAATTATGCCTGACAAACCACCTAAAGCATCAATCTCACGAATAATTTGTCCTTTTGCAATTCCTCCCATGGCAGGGTTGCAGGACATCTGAGCAAATTTGCTCATATCCATCGTAATAAGTAAAGTTTTTGATCCCAACTTTGCAGCAGCTGCAGCAGCTTCACACCCGGCATGCCCACCACCAACTACAATAATATCATATTTTAATTCCATTGATTAAATTCTCTAAATCAGAATTTTTAAGGTAATAATCCTCTTTTTGTCTCATTATTTTTTTCTCTAAGGCACTTTTATCATTAAACCCGACAAGATGTAAAATACCGTGATAAATTACTCTTGCCAATTCATATATAAAAGATGCGCCATATTGAATACTATTCTCTTTAATACGATCAATACTTATATAAAGATCACCGGAAATTAAGTTATCAATACTATTATTGAAAGTAATAATGTCAGTATAATAATCACTACCTAAATATCTATTATTCAGTTCTAACAGATAATTATCATTACAAAAAATAATATTAATTTCATCAACCGACTTAAAACTGTCTTCAATAATTTTTAAAACCTGTGTTTTAATTATATTTTCAGGATATTCAAAAAAATTTGTACTCTCGAAAAAAAAATTTATATAATTCACCTGATCCTGATTATTATACTGACACATGTACCATTATCTTTAAAATCTAAACAATCACTTAAAGATTTTATAATATGTAACCCCCTGCCCGACTCTCTTTTTATAAATTCACCCTTTGTCGGATCAGTTATGCGCATAAAATCAAAGCCTTTACCCTGGTCAATAACATCAGCAAAAATTGAACCATTATCATATAATAATTTTAAGGTAACAGTTTTTGTAAACTCATTGTTATTACCATGATAAATGGCATTAATCACAGCTTCAGAAATACATAACAGTACTTTATTAAATAAAAAAGTGGGAATTTCCATTTTTAAAAAAAAGTTTTTAATAAATGCTTCAACCTTTTTCATCTCTTTTTCATCTGATTGAATTATAAGTATTTCTGAATTGTGACTCACTTAATCTTCAACTTTATTAATATATTCTTTAAATTTTTGGTTATAAAAATTGGTTAATTTATGTGAATCCTTATTTAGCATCTCTATGACAATATTTTCTTCTTTAATAAATTCAAAAAATTCTACCGGATTACTATAAAAATCTTCAGCAAGTTTTCTTTCACGTTTTTCTTCAAATTCTCTTTCAAGGTTAGCCTTCTCGGCATCTAACAATCGAGTGGTAATTAAATTTTGCCTTGTAATCATTTCGGCATTAACTTTTTTATCTAATAACTGTTTTCTGTTTTGTTCAAGCATATTATCAATTTGTTGTAAGGTGCTTTTTGCTCCACTACCAACATTACCACTATTCAGGATCTCCCTAAGCATTTGTTGCATCATTTCATGCTCAATCAGCATCTGCCCAAATTGTTCATTCATATTTTCAGAACCTCCGTTTTTCAGCTGCTCTATCATTTTTTGTAACTGCTTTTTTATATTTTCAGAAGTTTCTTTTAATAAATTCATCCCTTCCTGCCCGGCGGCATTTGGATTTTCACACTGGCAATCACCCGGCATGGCATTAGCTAATTGTTTTTCAAGATTTTCAAGTGCTTCATTTAACAAAAGTGCGAGATTATTTAAAGAAGTCATAACATATCGCTGACTTACAGTTGCATCTGCAAATAATCCTTCACTTAATTGATCAGAAGTTTTTTCAAGGTTAAATTCAATATTTAATAACTCATTATTAATGGTACTGTTAATTTGCGGAGTTCTTTTTGCAAGTGCATATAAAGAATCTTTAACAATATTATTTTGATCACTAATCCTTTTTTGCTGAATATTTATACTCTTTAAAAAAGGATCGTTAATACTAATTCCTTTTAAGTCTTTAATTATTTCCTCCTGTGAAAAAGATAAATAAATAAGATTGCTTAATATCTGTTTTAAATTCTGAATATTTTCTGTCTGTTGTTCAATATTATTTGAGTTTAGCATTTGTTGCATTGCAAATACAGTATTTTCAATAAAATCGGAAGTTTGATGAAGGCTATTTTCTGATTTCCTTCTCATTTTTTTCTGAAGGTGTTCAATACTGTTTTTAATACTCTCTTTAATATCAGTAAATTCATCTTCAAAATTATCAAAATTGACAGGCCTGCTTAATCCGCTATTCAATTTAAGCGCATCATTTAATCTATCTTGTAAAAATCTAATCTGTTTATCATGTTTTAAAATTTCAGAAAGAACTTCTTCAAAATTTCTTTTTTCTGAAATTTCTTTTTGCAAATTATCTTCTTCACTGCCTATAACAGACAATTCATCAATTACATCTTGTATTTCCTTTTCAACCTTCATCTTCTTTAGCATTTCTAAATTTCTATCCATTTGATTTTGAAGATCTTCATAACTTATTTGCATTTTATTCGATAGTTGATTGAATTTTTTATCATCAAATTCCCGTGCAAGTTTATTAAACTCTTTTAAAAGCTCTTTTAATTCATCAGTAAAAACCTCATCAAATAACTCTTCAATCTCTTTTTGCTTTTCCTTAATAATTTCATTTTGAGGATTATAAGAATTAATATAATTATTTAAATTTTCATTACTCTTTTTTATTTCCTCATATAATTGTTCAAGTCTATCTTGTTTATTAATTATCTCATTTACCATTTGTGATTTTTCCCAATCACTTATATTGGGATCCATATTTTTGAATTGTATATTGTTAAGATCATTTTGAATTTCATTTGTTAATTCATTGCTTTGCTTTAACAACTCTTCTATATGCTTAAACTGTTCATCCTCCGAAAGAGCTATTTCTGTTTTATTGGGTTTAATATAAGTGAAGTTATCTGAAGTCGTTGATTTGTAACCATTTAAAATATCATTATCAGTTACTTTAAAATAATAATAAATAGTACCCGGCGCAAAATCAAGTTCTGAAAAATCAAAACTGAAATAAAAATCCTGATCGGTTAAATTATTTATTATTGGTATGGCAATAGTTGAATCACTATTTTCAATATTAAAATGAAAATTAAGAGCTGTAAACCCATAATCATCACCAATTTTGCCTTTAAAATAAAAACGCGATAATCTAACTGAATCCTGTACGGAAATAATTTTAATTTCAGGATAAAGATCCTGAATAACATCAATAGTGGAGGATAATGCAAGTTTTGGATCTGTTTTAAAATTTTCAATTATAACATTATAATCAGTAGTCTTATAAAAATTCTTTATATAATTAAAATCATTTTGTTCATCTTTTAATGCTCCACTTTTAATTGAATCCATAAAACTTAAATAAAGAGTATCTATGTCAACTCCAGAAAATTTCCATTTTATTAAAGAGCCGGACGGTACCTGAATATCTCCTATATTATTAAAATTCTTATCCTCTAATCTTGTATATGCAGGAGGTTCAACCTTTATATTAAACGTATTTATTCCGGGTGCCGGCAATACATTAAGTAAATATTTTTGTGATTTATATATCATATCAGTAAAATAAAATTCAATATTATTTATTACTGACGCCACTTCATATTCAAAATTTTCATCAGACCTGCTTTTCATCAAGAAATTATTTCCTTCAATATTGATATACACATTTTGAGGTAATTGGTCTCCAGTGCATTTAAGAATTATATTATATGATTCTCCCTTTTTAACAACTAATTTTTTATTAATTAAATGAAA
>CAZLZJ010000033.1:0-10589 GCA_964563975.1 uncultured Prolixibacteraceae bacterium | reverse complement strand
AATTCGATAACATTTAACAACTTATCTTTAATTTCAGGAAAATAGTTTTGAATGAATTTTGCACTTCTTTTAATATCGACAGGTTTAAGAATATGCAGTAATTTTAAAAAGGGAAAAGCTATAAACTGAATTATTAATAAAGAACCAAATAGAATAAAACCATAAAATATAATTTTTCTTAAATAAGAATTTAAGTATATAAAAAATTCTAATATTGAAAATAGTGTAAATAATATTAATAAAAGAGAAATAGTAATAAAAAAACCTTCTGCAATTTTATAAAGATAAAATCTGTTTCTATAAGAATTAATCTTATTAACAAGTATGTTAAAATCTTTGGTCATTTTAAATTATTAATCTGTTTAACAGTATTTTAATAATAAATTTATTACTGTTAATTGTTTAAAAAACAAAAGTAATCTTTTATAATAAAACTTGTATATTCCTATTTTTTTTACATTGATAATATAATTTTAAAAGTATTTAAATCTCTTTAAAAAGTTTCAGATAATTTTCCACAATAAATAAAATATAAATAAAATATAAAAAAGTATTTTTTTTATTAACATTTTTTTAAAAAATTTAATCAATTGATTGATTTTTAAAAATATCTTTTGAACAAAAAAACTAATTAATGTTATTTAAAATGATTAAGCTATCTTTATAACATTTCAAAAAAAAGAATTAACAATTTTAACACCTTATTAGTAATATATTATTTAATAATAACTTATAAATTAATAATAATAATTTTGAAAATACTTTTAATAGAAGATAATTTACTTAATCAAAAAATAGTTAGTTTCCACTTAAAAAAAAGAAATTATGAAGTAAAGTGTGCAACAAACATAGATGAAGTAATAAATATTGTAAAAAAAGAGAAAATAGATTTAATTTTTATGGACATTATGCTTCCTGGTAAAAATGGCTTTGAAATAACTTACGAAATAAGAAAGTATGAAAAAGAGAAAAAAATAGATAATGGCATACCTATTATTGCACTTACAGCTAATACTTTAGATAATGATAAAGAGAAGTGTATTAATTCGGGAATGAACGACTATTTAGCTAAACCATTTACTGCTCAGGATTTATTTAGAGTTATAGATAATGTATTAAGCAGAAGTTGATGGATAATTCAATTGATATCAGAGGTAACAAATATTCAGAAAAAGAGAGAGAGCTGGATAATAAATTAAGACCATTAAGCTTTGAAGATTTTAAAGGTCAAAAACAGATAGTTGAAAATCTTAAAGTATTTGTTAAAGCTGCTTCTATGAGACATGAAGCATTAGATCATGTATTATTGCATGGACCTCCGGGATTGGGTAAAACAACTTTATCATATATTATTGCAAATGAATTAGAAGTAAGGATTAAAATTTCTTCCGGCCCTGTTCTTGATAAACCCGGAGATCTGGCAGGGGTATTAACAAATCTTGAAGAAAGAGATGTACTCTTTATTGATGAAATACATAGATTATCGCCTATAGTTGAAGAGTATCTTTATTCGGCCATGGAAGATTTTCGTATTGATATAATGATAGATAAAGGTCCCAGTGCCAGATCAATTCAGCTTGAACTTAATCCTTTTACATTAATTGGGGCTACAACCAGATCAGGGTTGTTAACTTCCCCCCTTAGAGCAAGATTTGGAATTAATTCTCATTTAGAGTATTATGATGTTGAGGTATTAGAAAGTATAGTAAAACGATCTGCAAATATACTTAATATAGAAATTGATGAAAAGGCAGCTGTTGAGATAGCCGGTAGAAGTAGAGGTACCCCACGTATCGTTAATTCATTATTAAGGAGAGTAAGAGATTTTGCACAAGTTAAAGGAACGGGTAAAATAGATTTAGAAATAACTAAAGTGGCCCTTAAATCCCTTAAAATAGACAAGCACGGACTTGATGAAATGGATAACCGTATCTTAAGTTGTATTATTGATAAATTTAAAGGCGGACCGGTAGGCATTTCCACTATTGCCACTGCAGTAAGTGAAGATTCGGGTACTATTGAAGAGGTTTATGAACCATTTTTAATAAAGGAGGGATTTGTAAAAAGAACTCCAAGAGGAAGGGAAGCAACAGAAAGGGCTTATAAACATCTTGGGAGAATAAAATATAGAGAATCGTCTTCACTATTCTAATGGTTTTAATTCAATGGCAAAAAGGCGAGGCCACCATTTTCCTGTTATAAAAAGTATATCTTTTTTAGTATCATATGCAATTCCGTTTAAATAGTCAATGGTATCAGTTGGTTTTTTATACATATTAATAACTCCCTTTAAATCAATTTCCGATAAAATTTTTCCTGTTGCAGGATCAATCACAACTATTAAATCCGATGTATAAACATTTGCATATATTTGTCCGTTAATATACTCTAATTCATTCAGATAATTAATAAAGCCTTTATCATTGGCTACTTCTATTTTTTTTATTTCAGAAAAAGTTTTAGTATCAAGCCAAATTAATTCATTGGTTCCATTACTCATAATAAGATTTTTTCCATCATTTGTAAGTCCCCATCCTTCTTTTGATTTAAATTTAAAACTGTCAATTTTTGTAAAATTATTAAAATCATAAATAAATCCGGTTTGAGCACGATATGTTAACTGATATATTCTATTATTCAGAATAGTAATTCCTTCTCCAAAATATTGTTCAGAAAGCATTTGTTGTTGTAATATTTTTCCTGATAAAAGATCTACTTTATAAATTCCGGATTTACCTTTCTCTCCTGTACCTTCATAAATATAACCGTCATAAAATTCTAATCCCTGGGTATAGAAATTTTTATTATGAGGATAATCTTTAAGTATTGAATAACTGAATTTTTTTGGTGTGATATCTGAAAAAACATCTACTGTTATAAATCGTGAATCACTAATACCGTCTGTTTTTGTAGCTATTACCTTTATTCTACCGGAACCTGTTGAATTTAATTTTATATCTTCAATAGTAAAAGCATTAACATCTGTTTTTTTTAAAAGTGAATCATTGTAAAAGAGTTCTATTTTTTCTATTTCTCCATCCTTTACTTTTGTTTCTACTTCAATGTCAATAGATTGTCCGTAGATATAATTATCAGCTTGTGGAAATATAGTAATTGTAGTGACCGGTTTTCTTGAACGTTTCGGCTTGTTTGAACATGAAAAAAATGTTATTAAAAGACAAAACAAAATAAAAGCAAATAAAAATGCTCGTTTCATATTTTAAGCAATAAAAATTAATAAAAAAGGAATTTAATTTAACATTACACACAAAGGAAAGGAATTATATCTTTGTTAAAAAATAATTTTGAATCCTTATAAAAAATTAGCAGGCGAAACGGCAATATATGGCATGAGCAGTATAATAGGTCGTTTTTTAAACTGGTGGTTGGTGCCTTATTACTCATTTCTTTTTGTTCCTGAAGTGTTTGGAGTAATAACCAATCTATATTCTTATGTTGCTTTTTTTCTTGTTCTTCTGATATATGGAATGGAAACCTCATTTTTCAGATATGCTTCAAAGAGTGATAAACCTGAGGAGGTATATTCTACTTCACTTATTTCCGTATTATCTACTTCATTGTTATTTATATTTTCAATATCACTTTTAAAAAATAATATAGCTTCGCTGATAGGATATTCTAAACATCCGGAGTACATTTTATGGTTAGCAATTATTTTGGGCACAGATGCTTTTACTTCAATACCATTTGCCCGGTTGCGATTAAATAACAGGCCAATAAAATTTGCTTTTATAAAGCTTGTGGGTATAGGTTTAAATATAACTCTTAATATATTTTTTCTTACAATTTGCCCTAAAATATATAATAGTGGCAGTGGGGCAATTATCAATATTTTTTATTCACCTGAAACAGGAGTTGGTTATGTTTTTATATCTAATTTAATTTCTTCTGTTTTTACACTCATATTGTTGATGCCCGAAATATTAAATGTCAAATTAAAATTTGATAAGAAGCTTTTAAATCAGATGTTAAGCTATGGTTTTCCAATTTTGATTGTTGGCTTATGCGGGATGATAAATCAAAATATAGATAAAATTTTAATTCCTTTTTTGGTACCGGAAGAGCAAAATCCGATGTTTCAGGTTGGAGTTTACGGTGCAAATTATAAGCTTGCTGTTTTAATGAATATGTTTATACAAGCTTTTAGATATGCGTTTGAACCATTTTTCTTTTCCATGAAAAATTCAGGCAATGATAAAGAGGTATATAGGCGTGTTATGAAGTACTTTGTCATTTTCGGCTTATTTATTTTTTTAGGAATGGTGCTTTTTATGGATATTATTAAATTGATAATTGATCCGGTTTATCATGAAGGCCTTAAAGTGGTTCCCATCATATTGATGGCAAATTTGTTTTATGGAATTTATTTTGCTCTTTCATTGTGGTATAAATTAACAGATTTAACTAAGTATGGTGCTTATATGGCTTTTACCGGTGCAACCATATCGGTGTTGCTTAATGTTTTATTAATCCCGTTTATTGGATATTTCGGATCTGCAATTGCTGCTTTTATAAGTTATTTTGTAATGATGACAATTTCCTTTTGTTGGGGTCAAAAATATTTCAAGATAAATTATGATTTACAAACTATAGGGAAATATTTTGCCATAGCATTAATTATTTATCTAATTACATTTATAACCAACGAACAACCATTGATAATTAAATATATTCTCCATCTTATTTTGATAAGCTTATTTATATTTATAGTATATGGTACCGAAAAACTGGAAATAAAGAGCTTATTTAAAAAGAAAATAAAGAAATAAATATTTAAAAGTATTAATTTTGCAATATTGAATCATTGCACACTTTTTAAAGTAATAATTAATTAGTGTAATTGTTTAAAAACATGACAAATTTAAAAGATAAAATAATAGCTGTAGCAAGCGACCATGCTGGTTTTGATAGAAAACAGACTATTTTGGAATATTTTAAGGAAAGGGGTATTTCATTTAATGATTTTGGATGTTATACAGATGAAAGTTGTGATTATGCAGATTTTGCTCATATGGTTGCCGGTGCAATCGACAAGGGAGAGTATGAAACCGGGATTGTTCTTTGCGGTAGTGGGCAGGGAGTAAATATGACAGCAAATAAGTATCAAAATGTTCGTTCGGCCTTATGTTGGAATTCTGAAATCAGTGAATTGGCAAGAAGGCATAATAATGCTAATGTTTGTGCAATTCCCGGTCGTTTTGTAACTGATAAGGAAGCAATTAAAATTGTAGAAGCTTTTTTGAATGCTGAATTTGAAGGGGGCAGACATGCAAGAAGAATTTCTAAAATACCTATAAAATAAATAAAATGTTATCAAATACCTGTAAATATGCTCTCAGGGCGCTTATCTATCTTGCCAGATTTTCCAGACCTGATAAAAGAGTGGGAATTAAAAAGATTTCTGCAGACCTCGAACTGTCTGCACCATTTTTGGGTAAAATTCTTCAAAATCTTGTCAGGCAAAAATTGTTAGTTTCAACAAAAGGGCCAAACGGCGGTTTTTCATTGGCTAAAAACGCAGGGGAAATAACTCTTTGGGATATTGTTGTAAATGTAGACGGAGAAGAATTTTTCACTAACTGCCTTATAGGTCTTGAGCCTTGTACTACGCACGATAAGTCAAAACCTTTATGCCCTGTTCACTGGCAGTACAGTAAATTGAGGAGTGAGATATCAAAATTTTATAAGGAGACAACTCTTGCTCTTGTAAGCAGGGATATTGAAAAGCACAGTGATATTATGAAGTACTGATTATTTTAAGCTGAATAATTTCACATATATTTTTCAAGTTTTTTATCTGATATTAAAAGTAAATAAATAATCACTGCAGCAAATACGCCTGCCACGTTGGCTGTAAAATCACTTAAATTGCTGTGCCGGCTTGAGGATAACCACTGCTGTGTCAGTTCAATTACAGCAGCTAATATTAAAGATATACCCGGAGATAATACTATATAGTTAGTTTTAAGATATTTAAATGGTTTGAATAAAAGAAGACATAAAATAAAGAATAGACTAAAATGGATCATTTTGTCGAAATGAGGGATAGAAAAAATAGAATTCTTAGGAAGTTTATCGGCAGGCAGGTAGATACCATAACATATTATTGCCAGCCATATTAAGGGTTTGATAAATAATCTGATCTTCATAGCGTATAAATTTTACAAGACAAAGTAACAAAAAAGTATGGCAGGTATTTATATTCATATCCCTTTTTGTCGGCAGAAGTGCAATTATTGTGATTTTTATAAAACTGACAGATTAATTTACTTTAATGAATATCTGGTTGCTTTGAAAAAAGAGATATTACAACAAAAAAGTTATTTGCAGAACAAAAAAATTGATACTGTATATTTTGGGGGAGGAACCCCTTCTGTGTTAAATGAATCAGATATCAGCTCTATTATTTCATGGTTGCATAAATATTTTACAATATCACCTTATGCTGAAATTACTTTTGAGGCAAACCCAGATGATTTGAATAAAAATTATCTGCAAATATTAAAAAAAAGCGGTATTAATCGCTTAAGCATAGGAATTCAGTCATTTCAGGATGATCATTTAAAAATGATGAACCGAAGGCATAATGCAGATCAAGCATTTGCTTCTGTTGTGAATGCAAGAGAAGCTGGTTTTAACAATATAAGTATAGATTTGATATATGGTATTCCCGGTTCAACATTAAGAGAGTGGAATGATAATCTGCAGATAACATTTAAACTTCCTGCAGTCCACCTATCTGCTTATCACATGACTTTTCACAAGGGAACAGTATTTTATGATCTTTTAAAAAGCCGCCAATTAAAAGAGTTATCAGAAAATGAGAGCTATTATCAGTATAAAGCTTTAACAGATGAAACTTCCGCTGCAGGTTTTGAACAGTATGAAATTTCCAATTTTGCAAAAAATGAAACTTATTCCAAGCATAATAGGGCTTATTGGTCAGGTAAACCCTATCTGGGATTGGGACCTTCGGCTCATTCTTTTAACGGCTGCTCAAGAAGATGGAACTGGTCTGACATTATAAAATATATTGAGTTAATAAATCAGGGTGAGATTACTTATAAGGAGGAACAGCTTACTTTAAATAACAGGTATAATGAGTATATATTAACTAATTTGCGAACAAAATGGGGTGTTTCATCATTGATTATTAAAAAGAATTTTGGAGCAGATATAGCTGATTATTTTATTAAGACCGTTAAAAAATCTATTTCTAAAAAAAATATTGTTCATAAAAATGAAATATACACACTTACCTCTGAAGGATTATTTGTTTCGGATAATATTATTACGAAATTAATGATTATATAGCTAATAGTCAATGATTTAAAATAATTGTAAATTTTATGAATATTGTAAATTGAATATGTGGTAATTATTAAAATACATATCTTAGCGGTTCTTTAATAATAAAATTTAATGTTTGTAAAAATTGTAAACAGATCAAATAATCCGCTTCCCGGGTACAGTACATCATATTCGGCAGGAATGGATTTACGTGCTTTTTTAAATAAACCCATGCTAATAAAACCATTGGAAAGAAAATTAGTGCCAACAGGGTTATATATTGAGCTACCCAAAGGATTTGAAGCACAAATACGCCCCAGAAGCGGCCTGGCATTGAATAAAGGAATTACCGTATTAAATACGCCCGGAACAATTGATGCTGATTACAGGGGGGAGATAGGGGTTATCCTGATTAATCTTTCAGCTGATGAAGTTATCATTGATAATGGCGACAGAATATGTCAGATGATAATTACAGCCCATGAAATTGTGGAATGGGATTTGGTAGAAGTATTGACTAATACCGGTAGAGGAGAGGGAGGATTTGGCCATACCGGGAAAAACTAAAATATGGAGAGAATAGTAATTAAAAGGTTAGTTTTTATTATAATATTGCCTGTTGTTTTAGCAGCATGTTCAGGTACTAAAAAGATTGCTTCAACAGAGCCCTTACAGGTTGAGACAAAAGAGATACAAATCGAAGAGCAAAAATCAATGGAATTTGAATTTTTATTTGTCGAAGCTATCAAAGAAAAAGTATTGGGCAATACACAAAAAGCTATTCAGAATTTAGCCGGATGTCTTGAAATAAATCCCCGCTCTTCGGCTGCAATGTATGAGCTGGCAGGAATTCATGCATCAAATAACGACTATACAAGCGCATCCCTTCTTTTAGAAAAAGCAATAAGCATAAATCCTGATAATAAATGGTATCAGCTTTTGCTGGCTCAGATATACCAGCAATCAAAGAAATTTAAAGAAGCAGCTGAAATTTTTGACCGGTTATTACAAAAAGATCCTGAAAACCTTGAATATTTATATATGAAGGCTACTTTATTGTCGAATTCAAAAAATCCCGATGAGGCAATCAGGGCATACAATCTTTTGGAACAAAAAGTTGGCATAAATGAGCATATTTCTGTTGCTAAGCAGAATTTGCTGATTGAAAGTAACCGGGTTGATGAAGCCTTTTCTGAAATTGAAAAATTAATAAAATTTGATCCCTCTAATCCACAATATTATGGTTTAATGGCAGATCTCTATCTTAGTGAAGGAGATTCGGTAAATGCCCTGAAGTATTATGAAAAAATCCGGGAGATTGATCCTGAAAATGGATTTGTTCATTTTTCACTTGCCAACTACTATTTACAGCAAGGCGATTTGATCAGGTCTTTTGAAGAGACAAAAGAAGGTTTCAGGAGTGGCCAGATTGATATACAATCTAAGATTCAGCTTTTTATGATGATAACTTCACGGTCGGATGGTAAACAACTTACGCCCGGGCAAGAAAATGAACTTATTGATATTCTTCTTGAACTTCATCCTGAAGAGTATCTTGTGCATACCCTGAAAGCAGAAAGATACCTGAAAAGGAATATGCTCCCTGAAGCACGCGCAGAATTATTATTTTCGCTTGAAATGGATAAAAGTGACTATATATTGTGGGAAAGAGTATTATTTATTGATAATGATTTGCAGGATTGGGAAGGGTTATATAGCCATAGTCGCGAGGTTATTGATCTTTTTCCAAATCAACCGCAACCATATTTTTTAAATGCAGTTGCATCTTTACAACTATTGAAATATGATGAGGTTATTACTGTTACCGAAGAGGGGATTATATATGTAATAGATAATCCTAAAATGAAAGGCCAGTTTTTGATGCTTAAAGGAGAAGCAATATACAAAAAAGGAGATAAAACCGAAGCTTTCACTATTTTTGATGAATCTGTCAGGTTGGATCCCGACAACCATATAACACTCAACAATTATGCATATTACCTTTCATTAGTGGAAATGAACCTGGATAAGGCCGAAAGGATGAGCGGCCGTGTGATTGAAATGTTTCCTGAAAATTCAACTTATCTGGATACATATGCCTGGGTGCTCTTTAAAAAAGGAGAGTATAACCTTGCTAAATTTTATATGGAATCAGCAATTAAATTTGACAAAGAAAATAATCCAACCCTGTTTGAGCACTACGGTGATATTCTTTTTAAGTTAGATAAAATAGAGGATGCTCTCAACTATTGGGGAAAGGCTTTGGAGTCTGGTGGTGATTCCGAACTTTTAGAACGAAAGATAAAAGAAAAAAAACTTATTGAAGAGTAGTTAAAATGACAAGTAAAGCAGGTCTTTGGAATTTCAGGGTATTTCAGATTTACTGTGGTTTAATTATTCTTGTTGTTGTTTCATGCCGGACTGTAAAAGAGACATCCGTTGAGCTGGTTAAACCAATGAGTGCAGAGAAAATTTTAAGAAGGGTAGAGCAAAATGCATTTGGTTATAAATCTTTTACAGTTAAGCGGATTCAGTGTAACTTTTCAAGCAGTCAGACAAATACAAGTTTTCAGATGAACCTTCAGGCTAAATATAATGATAAAATCCTTCTTTCGATAAGTAAAATGAATATCCCTGTTGGGAGAATATTATTGACTCCTGAAAGTGTTATATATGTAAATTATATTGAACGAAATTTTTTCACCGGTGATTATTCTATTTTTTGCGATTTTTTGAACCTGAGAGTGGATTTTGATATGATTCAGTCATTTATAGAAAATAACATATTTTATTTTCAACATAATTTTAAATCATCCGTTAAAAATTTTTATGAGTCTTCTATTGAAGATGGCAGATATGTGTTACAGTTAGATTTTGACGACAATCTTCTAAAAAAGGAGAAGAGGTCAAACAATATATTTTGTAGTGACAATAGTGAAGATTACCGGGAAAATATAATTAACAGGAAATATTTTTTTAATGCCGGCAGTTTTGCAGTAGAGAAGCTTATTATCCGGCATAATGAATTAGGATGGATACTGGAAACAATTTTTAATGATTATACTAAAGTGGGTAAGCAGGATTATCCCGGTTTAATTGATTTAAAGATGATTACACCTGATGATAATATGGATTTAAAAATCAGATTAAGCGGATTTTCAACAGATAAAATAGACGACCTGGATTTAAAAATCCCTGCTAAATATATTAAGAGCCGCCCGTAACAGTAAAAATTGAGATTATGTCAGTTTATTTTAAAAAATGAAATGAACGGTTCT
>CAZLZJ010000032.1:0-25026 GCA_964563975.1 uncultured Prolixibacteraceae bacterium | reverse complement strand
AGGCCGCTGCCGATCTTATACAGGCCCGTGTTCATATGAGCATGGGCCTTTTTTTTGCACAATATTGTACTAAAACTAAACGTTTTTAAAAAAATTACTATATGAAACGAGCGCTATGCCGATTGAGAAACTATAACCTGTTTTTTATATCGCTTCTGTTTTTTGTAGCTGTGATGCCCTTTTCTGAAGCATTGGTATCAATCGGCAGCGGAGTGGTGCTCTTCATGGCCCTTGCAGAAGATAATCTTAAAAATAAAATTCACAGGGCCGGCGAAAATCAGATTTTGCTTTTTTTACCTTTTGTATTCCTGATCTATCTGCTTAGTGCAGTTATTTTCGGGAATTTTAACAATGCCCTGTATGATCTGAAGAAAAACCTCTTTTTTTTGGTTATTCCCCCGGCATTTATGATTGGAAAGGAGATCACGGCAAAACAGAAGCAACTTCTCTTTTTTATATTTTCCCTTGCAGTGCTGATGGCTTCCTTATTGGCTGTTTATCAATATATTGGCATATTTAAGGATGGAGATGCGGATATTAGAAAGATCACCCTTATTTCGCATATCAGATTTAGCTTTCAGGTTATTCTTGCATTTTGGTTTGGAGTTTTTATCATTTTGAAAAATTATGGGGAGATCAGCAGGGAAAAGTTATTTGCAACGGTTGTTGTTTGCCTTTATTTTATCTTTTTTTTACTTTTTCAGCAGTCGCTTACAGGACTTTACACTCTTGCTGCAACACTTCTCTTTTTTCTCTTTTACTCTTTTGTCAAAATGCCGGGGAGGTATAAAATTTGCCTGATTGTTTGCACCCTTCTGCTGCTGATCATTCCGGCATCATATATTACATTGGCGGTAATAAAGTTTTATGATATTGAAAAAGTGGATATTCCGTCACTTGAAAAATATACGGCTTCAGGAAATAAATATAGTCACTACCCTGAGGAGCCGCTTGTGGAAAACGGGCGGTATGTTTATCTCTATGTGTGCGAAGAGGAGCTGCGCGAAGGGTGGAACAAAAGATCGGAACTGAAGTATGACTCTGCCGGAACAAATGGTTTTCCGTTATATGCAACGCTGCTTAGGTATTTAACATCCAAAGGATTACGGAAAGATGCCGAAGGGGTTGCGGCACTGGCTGATGAAGATATTCAAAATATTGAAAATGGTATTGCAAATGTTATTTTCAAAGAAAAAAAATTTTCTGTTTACCCCAGAATTTATCAGACAATCTGGGAGTATTATATATATTCAAAAACCGGGTATGCCAATGATCAGTCGTTGTCGCAGCGGATCGAATTTGCAAGGGCCGCATGTACGATAATAAAAAAGAATTTCTGGTTTGGGGTGGGCGCCGGTAACTGGAAGGAGGAGTATAGTGCAGCATATTTGGAAAATAATTCAGGGCTGGCAGAGAAATATCAATCTTCGGCGCATAACCAGTATCTTAATTATATTGTTAAATTTGGAATTACCGGACTGCTGCTGATCATCTTTTTTATTGTTTTTCCCGTAATAAAAACAAAAAGATATAGAGATATATATTTTTTAATATTTCTGATTGCAATATTTTTTGCAAATTTTTCCGACTCTAACCTTGAGACACATATGGGAGGATCCTTTTTCGTATTTTTTTATTGCCTTTTCCTGAGAACAGATAATATTGATTATCTGAAACTAAGATGAACTATTCTCTCTTCTTGTTGTTTTGTAGATTAAGTAATAAATTTTTTAAAAATGAAGAGAAGAGAGTTTATAACCATGGTTGGAACTGCCGCATTAACAGTTCCCGTAATGGGAGGCGTTGCATCGTGCATGACGACTTCGGATAAATTTGAAGGTCATAAATTTCCCGGGCTGAAATATGACTTTAATGCACTTGAGCCTTATATTGATGCCCTCACAATGGAAATTCACTATACAAAACACCATAAGGGCTATTTTAATAATTTTAAAACTGCAGCAGAAGGAACCGAGTTGATCGATACCCCAATGGAAAAGATATTTGAAAGTATTGGAAAATATCCTGTGGCTGTTCGTAATAATGGAGGCGGATTTTATAATCATACCCTGTTCTGGGAAAATATGACTCCCTCCCGCCAACAAATTCCTGCACTTTTAAAAGAGGCAATTGAAAAAGATTTTAATTCGGTCGAAAGTTTTCTGGAACAATTTGGCACTGCCGCCAAAACACATTTTGGAAGCGGCTGGGCATGGCTGGCTTCAGACAGCAACGGAAAACTTTTTGTTACCTCCACGGCTGATCAGGATAATCCTTTAATGGCAATTCCGGGGATTACACGGGGAACGCCACTGCTGGCTCTGGATATTTGGGAGCATGCATACTATCTTAAGTATCAAAATAAAAGAGCTGATTATGTTGATAATTTTTGGAACCTGGTGAACTGGGAAGTAGTAAATAACAGATTGTTAAAAGCAAGAGCGTGAAAAGGGGGAGGTGCCGATAGGTGTATAATTAGTTGGTAATTTAATGCCGGCTCACTACATTTGAACTTTTAACTTCAAGAGGATGAGCTATACTATTGTTTTTATCGGTGCCGGAAATCTTGCTACCCACCTGGCTGTTGCACTTAACAGCAAAGGTTTTAAAATTGCACAGGTTTACAGCAGAACGGAAAAGTCGGCAAAAGAGCTGGCTGAAAAGGTTGATGCATCGTTTACCACTGTTCCGGAGAATATAATAAAAGATGCCGGTATCTATTTTGTTGCACTCAAGGATGATGTTTTTGACGAAGTTCTGCCATTAGCGGGGATTGGCAGCGGCTTGCTGGTTCATTGCTCGGGGAGTATGCCTCTTTCGGTACTTGACAGATATACAACCAATAGTGCTGTTTTTTATCCTTTACAAACATTTTCTAAAAGTCTGGAGGTTGACTTTTGCAATATCCCCTGTTTTGTTGAAGCAAAAAACAGAGACAGTGAGAAGCTTTTAATTGAAATCGGACAAAAAATTTCAGGAAATGTAACTCTTCTCAATTCGGAAAAGCGGTTGTTTCTCCATATAGCTGCAGTTTTTGCCTGTAATTTTGTTAACTACTTTTATACTGCAGCTTCAGAAATTTTGAAATATAAGAATCTTCCCTTTGATGTACTTCGTCCTCTTATTCTTGAAACAGCCTTCAAGGTGCAGCAGATGGATCCTGAATCGGCACAGACGGGGCCTGCCGTAAGATTTGACAGGAATATTGTTGAAAAGCATAAAGAGTCTCTGAAAGATTTTCCTGAACTGCAGGAGCTGTACGGTATGGTGTCGCGGCAGATTTTTTTATATCACGGCGGAAAACGGGATCATGCCGATCTCTTTAAAAGAGTAAAAGCATTTATTTTTGATGTCGACGGGGTTTTGTCGAAGGCAGCCACATCGCATGATAAAATCGGTAATCCGGTGAGAACGGCTAATGTAAAGGATGGGTATGCAATAAGAAATGCCATCTCGTTGGGCTATCCTGTTGCAGTCATCACCGGCGGCTGCCAGAGGCGGGTTAAGCTGAGATGTAAGAGGTTAGGGGTGAAATATTATTATGATTGTGTCAACGACAAGGTGAAATGTTTATCACACTTTATCTCAAAAACAGGGATAGATGCTTCCGATATTTTATTTATGGGTGATGATTTGGTTGATTATAAAATAATGAATAAGGTGGGTATTCCGGTTGCTCCGGCCGATGCGGCACCGGAAATAAAGGAGACGGCAAAATATATCTCTCACCTGAAAGGGGGAGAAGGGTGTGCCCGCGATGTAATTGAAAAGGCTTTGCGAAGTCAGGGCAAATGGATTATTTCAAATCTTTTATCACGTAGTTCGTTATAAATGAATTGGTTGCCAAAGTATAATTATATCCTGGCATCTGAGTCGCCACGGAGACAAATGTTGCTAAAGTCATTGGGTATTGACTTTCAGGTGAAGGTGAAGGAGGCAGGCGAATCTTTTCCCGAAGGATTGTCAATAACTGAAATACCCGTTTATCTGGCAAAATCCAAAGCTTTGCCTTTTCTTGATGAGCTGGATAAGAGTGACCTGCTTATCACGGCCGACACCATAGTCTGCCTTGACGGTAAAATTTTCGGAAAGCCGGCAGACAGGCGGGAGGCTGTTGGTATGCTGCAACTGTTGAGCGGGAAAGAGCATCAGGTAGTATCAGGCGTATGCCTGACTTCGGTAAAGAGGCAAAAAACATTTTTTTCAACATCTTTTGTCAGTTTTAAAGAGTTGACTTTACAGGAAATTGAGTATTATGTTGATATTTATAAGCCTTATGATAAAGCAGGGGCCTACGGGATACAGGAGTGGATTGGCTATATCGGTATTACCGGCATTAAGGGCTCTTTTTATAATATTATGGGTTTGCCGGTACAGCAGCTTTATCTGGAGATTTTAAATTTTGAAAAGTAAAATTTTCAGTGCGGATTTATGGCAGGAGGTTGAAGTTTTTTTAAATTTCGAAAAAATTGAGGAAGTGCTTTAATTAAATATTAATATTATGGAAGTTAACCAAAAATCAATTAATCAGCCACTGCCCGGCCGGGTGGCATCAGTCGATTTTTTCAGGGGGTTGACCATGTTTTTGCTGGCAGGAGGGTCAACGGGCTTGTTCGGGCTTCTTCTTAAGGTGGATAACGGTTTTGTGAATTTCTTGGGAACACAGCTTAGCCACCATAAATGGCACGGACTCCATTTCTGGGATCTTATACAGCCATTTTTTATGTTTATCGTAGGTGTGGCCATACCTTTTGCAACTGCTAACAGAAGAAAGAGGGGGCAAAGCGAAAGAACTATCTTTCTTCATGTACTGAAGCGATCTTTCCTTCTGCTTTTTTTTGGATGGTCACTGCACTTTATTTCGGCAGGCACCATGGTTTATCAGTTTCAAAATGTGCTTGCCCAGCTTTCGGTAACCTACTTGGTGGCTTTTCTTCTGATGAATAAAAATATTGGCTTTCAGCTGATTTTCACGTTAATGATACTTTTGCTGATAGACCTTGCCTATCGCTTTTTTCCTGTGGAGGGCTTTAATAATCCATGGGTCAATTTTGAAAATCTCGGGGCATGGTTTAATAATAAGATAGAGGGGGTGGATAAGGCCAGTGAGTGGGCTACCCTGAATTTTGTATCTACCACTGCCCATACTGTTTGGGGAGTTATTTGCGGAAAGCTTCTTTTGCAAAAGAGAGATGCCGTGCAGAAAATAAAATATCTGTTGCTTGGCGGTGTGGCGGCTTTAGTGGTTGGTTATTCACTCGACCTGATGAATATCACTCCCATAATCAAAAAGATTGCAACTTCGTCGTTTGTTTTTGCAAGCGGCGGCTGGTCTGTATTGATGCTCTGTTTCAGCTACTGGCTTATTGATCATAAAAAGCTTTTTTTAAAGGGATCGCGCTTTTTTATAATTACCGGAATGAATAGTATTTTTATCTATATGTTTTTCAGTATCGGAGGATCGGGATTGTTGAAAAAGATATTTAATCCCTATAGCCGGCTGCTATTTTCATGGGGCGGTACCCTGACTGTAGATATCATTGCCTCCCTGGCTGTATGGGCATCCCTCTGGTATATCTGTTACTGGCTGTATAAAAACAAGATCTTTATAAAAATCTGATTAACAATGGAAAAGATATCGCGAAGAAGATTTGTAAGGCAAACTGCCGGAATAACTGCAGGGGTTGTTGCCGGGAGATTGAGCACTGTCGCTTCGCCATTTCCTTTTAAGGTGTTTATTCCAATGCCGCTGCAGGTGGTGATTGACGATGTCGGCTGGTGGTCGGGCAAGGATGGGCATGAAATAGGAGAGCCCTATCGTACGGGGATTGGCAGGGATCATGTGCCGGCTGATTATCAGGCGATTGTTGATCTGGGTAAGGGATTGGGGATAAGGCCGCAGGCAGCAACTATATTGTGTGAATGGGATAAGGAAAATATTCTTCGGGACCTCCCTTCTTCTACATGGATGGGAAGAAACTGGGATAACTCACGGTGGGTCGGTCCGTGGATGGATGAGGCAGCCGGCATAATTCGCAGCAATGAAAAGCATTTTGAGCTTACCCTCCATGGCATAGGGCATGAATTTTGGGAAGGAGAAAAGTTTACACGGGCGGAGTGGCACGATACCGACGGGGTTATGAGGCCGCAGGAGGAGGTTGAAAAGCATCTTGACTATTTTGAAAAGCTGATGAAGCAGCATAACCTTGGCCCTTTTCCCAAATCATTTGTGCCGGCGGCATTTCTTCACTCTTTTGGCCCTTCGGCAGCAGGCAGAACCGGCTTGGCAACAATTCTTAAAAAGAGAGGGGTGAACTATATCAATACTCCCTTTGGATCTGTTTTTAATAAAGAGAGGATCAGTTATGGCATATTTGGAATTGATGATGGTGTAATGACGGTCGACAGAGGGAGAGATGAGTTTCCGTGGAAAGCTTTTCCCGGTGATCCGTCTAAAGAGTTGACAGGGCCGACATGCGGGATGCACTGGCCCAATATGTTACATCCCGATCCCTTGCGTAACGGAGAGGTTGTTCAAAAATGGATTGACTATCTGAAGCCATATAATGAGAGGCCGGATATGATGCTGGCGCCCGATTCGCTTTTTTTTCAACATCAGCTTGTTCATCACATTCTTACTAAAACCGCGGTAAACGGAAATGTGGTTGAGCTCGATTTTTCAGCTGTTGATGAGCTGCCGTCACTTATCGGGCAGCAGGAGCTGACAATGAAGATAGTGACTGCCATGCCTGCCCGTTTCGGGTCTGCTGATATCAGGATCAGGTTGCAGGAGTTGCAGAAAGAGAAGGAGTACATTTATATTCTGAAGCTGACACGAAAGAGAGGCAGGAGGAAAGTTTCCATTATGGTTAAATGATCTTTTTTTATATAAATATATTATGACAAAAAAGCCTTCTATTTTAGTGACAAATGATGATGGTATTCATGCCGGCGGATTGAGAGAGCTGGTTGAAGTGATGAAGTTTTTTGGCAGGGTTGATGTTGTATCCTCCGAAGTTTCCATGTCGGGTAAAGGGTGTGGCATTACTGTTGATCAGCCCCTCAGGGCTGTTCCCGTGGAAAAGATCCATGGCGTCCCCACCTATAAATGTAACGGAACACCGGTTGACAGCGTGAAATTAAGTTTTAACGGGCTGCTTGAGGATATACCGGATTATGTGGTATCGGGTATTAATCATGGCACTAACTGCTCAATCAGTGTGATATACAGCGGAACTATGGGAGCGGCCATTGAGGCGTGTCTTCACGGGGTTCCGGCAATTGGTTTTTCGTTGGATGACTATAGGGAGGATGCTGATTTTTCAAAAGCTAAAATAATTGTTGCCAGGGTATTTCAAAATGTGCTTGATTATGGACTGGCTCCTTTTACCTGTCTGAATGTCAATATTCCAAGAGGTAAGCCGAAAGGGATTAAAGTATGCAGGCAGACACATGGTAAATGGGTTGAGGAGTTTATAAAAAGAAAAGATCCGCAAGGCAAAGAGTACCACTGGCTGGCAGGGCATTTTAAAAATTTTGAGGAGGATGCCACCGAAACAGATATATATGCCTTGAAAAACAACTATGCTTCTATTGTGCCTGTAAAGGTGGATATGACCTGCTATAAATCGTTGGAACTATTAAGAAATTGGAAATTTTAATGCAGAAAAGAGTCAAAAAACAGGTAAACCGGCCTTTAACAGGATTTTTTGCAGGCTTCCTCATTCCGCTGATCATTTTTGTTGCGGTCTATTTTATCAGGGAGACAGAGATATCTTTTAAAGATTATGTGATAAGCCTCACACGGCTGAATGCCTTGATTAAATTGGGCAGTCTGTGTGTTTTTGCCAATTTGCTGGTTTTTATGGGGTTTATTCGTATTAATTATGACAGGGCTGCACGGGGAGTGCTGGGAGCAACAATAATATATGCTATTATAATTTTAATAGTTAAAGCATTGTAGCTGACAATTAACCGGAGTAAAAAATATAGAGGATGAAGTATTATATTATTGCAGGCGAAGCTTCGGGCGATCTGCATGGTTCTAATCTGATCAGGGAGCTGAAAAAGGCCGACCCGCAGGCACAGTTCAGGTTTTTCGGCGGTAATCTGATGGTTGAGGCAGCAGGTGGCGGATTGGTTCGTCATTACAGGGAGATGGCTTTTATGGGGATAGTGAATGTTATTTTGAATATCAGGACAATTGCCGGGTATATGAATTTATGCCAAAAAGATCTGCTTCAATACTCTCCCGATCTTTTAATCCTGATTGATTATCCGGGATTTAACCTAAAGATTGCCAGATTTGCAAAAGCCCGCGGTATTAAGGTTTTTTACTATATAGCCCCAAAGGTATGGGCATGGAAAGAGTATAGGGTAAAAAAGCTTAAGGCATTTGTTGATGAGATATTTTCCATTTTGCCCTTTGAAGTGGAATTTTTCAGGAAGTATGGCATGAGTGTTCACTATATGGGTAATCCTCTTATTGATTCGGTTGTGTCGTTCAGGTCGGCAGCAGTGCCGGGAAAGCACTTTTTTGAGAAAAATAATTTGGACGACAGGCCTGTTGTTGCACTGCTTGCGGGGAGCAGAAAACAGGAGGTGAAAAATACTCTGCCTGTGATGAGAAGGTCGGTAGAAGGGTTTGGCAGTTTTCAGTTTGTTGTGGCAGGTGTGAGAACCGTAGACAGGGCTGTTTACGAGGCTGCCCTGAAGGGATCAGGCATATCCGTGATTTTTGATCAGACCTATGATCTGCTGAATAACTCTTTTGCCGCACTTGTTGCTTCGGGTACCGCATCGTTGGAGACGGCTCTTTTTAATGTGCCGCAGGCTGTGATGTACAGGCTTGAAGGGGGATGGCCGGTATTTTGGCTGATGAAGTATATTCTTTTACATGTCAAATGGGTATCACTCCCTAACCTTATCTTGGGGAAGGAGGCTGTTAAGGAGTATCTCCAGGTGCAGATGACAGTTGCAAATATAAGAGAGGAGTTGAAAAGGCTTCTTTTTGATAAGGATTACAGAAGTGAAATAATTGATGATTATGGTCGTTTGAAAGAATTGACAGGAGTTGCGGGCAGTTCACAAAGGACTGCTGCTAAAATGGTGGAGTTATTGATTGAGGGTAAAAATAAAATCCTTGTTAATGTTTAGCATATTAAAAAAGGAGATAAAAATATTTTTTGGTTCGCTGACAGGCTATCTGGCAATTATAATCTTTTTATTGGCGGCTGCCCTTTTTTTGTGGGTTTTTCCGGGTCAGTATAATATTCCTGAAAACGGATATGCCACTCTTGAAGGTTTTTTTTCGCTGGCGCCCTGGCTTTACCTCTTTTTGATTCCTGCCATTACCATGAGATTTTGTGCTGAAGAGAAAAGGATTGGTACGATTGAAATTTTGCTTACAAGGCCGGTAACTGACTTTGATCTTGTTTTTTCTAAATTTCTGGCAGGGCTTTTTCTTGTTTTTTGTACACTGATTCCCACCCTGTTATGGTTTCTTTCGGTTTACCTGCTCGGAAATCCTGTTGGGGTGATCGATACCGGAGCCACATGGGGATCATTTGCAGGTCTCTTTTTTCTTGCTTCAATCTATATCTCCATAGGTATTTTTGCATCATCCCTGACAGACAATCAAATTGTATCGTTTATCCTGGCAATGGCGCTCTCTTTTACCTTTTTTGTGGGATTTGATTTTGTTGCCGGCAGTGGAGTTCCATATTTTCTTCAGCAACTGTTGTCGCTGATGAGCATCAACAGCCATTATCTTTCGGTGTCGCGCGGGGTTTTGGATCTCAGGGATATGCTCTATTTTGCGGGTATTACATCTCTTTTTTTGTGGATCACCGCCGGGTTTTTGAGAAAGGGGAAATGGAAAAAGAAAAAATACAGGATAAGAGCCGCAACTGTTTTTGTTGTCATACCTTTAATTATTATTATTTCGGATAATATTTTTTATAGAATTGACCTCACTTCCGATAAAAGGTATACTCTTTCTGCTGTCAGCAGCGAGGTTGTGAGGGGTATGGAGAGTCATGCAGAAGTTGAACTTTTTCTCTCCGGAAAGTTGGAGCCCGGACTTCGAAAGCTTCAGCAGGAGGTGTTTGAAAAGGTTGCCGTATTAAATGCTTTATCAGGCAAGAGTATAAGAATTTATACTACCGATCTTTATGCCATGGCAAATATCGATAAGAGAGAGCAGCTTATTGAATCGATCACCTCGAAAGGGATCATACCTACAAGCTTCAGACATCAAACTGAAGAGGGGGTCAGCACAAGGCTTATATTTCCCGGGGCACTTATAAGGTATGACGGTAAAGAGGAGGCTGTTAATTTTTTAAAATATAACTCTGACTTTTTGCATGAAGCTAATTTTAACCATTCGGTTGAGACTGTTGAGTTTGAATTGGTAAATGCTTTCCGCAGGCTTATGAGAACCAAAAAGAGAAAGGTGGCATTTCTTGATGGCCATGGTGAGGCTGACCGCTACCAGGTTTATGATTTTACGGAATCGCTGATCAAAGATTTTATTGTCAGTCGTATTACTGCCGATTCATTGTCTGACGAAAAAAGAGCACCGGATATAGTGATAGTTGCCGATCCTGTTGAGCCATTCAGCGAGAAGGATAAATTTATGATCGACCAGTATATTATGAAGGGGGGGAAAGTAGTCTGGCTTATTGACCCTGTGCAGGTAAGTCTCGATAGTTTATCGAAAGGGCATCTTACTTTTGCCTTTCCACGTGATCTGAACCTGCAGGATCAGCTTTTTAATTATGGGGCCCGCATTAACTATGAGCTTCTTCAGGATGTTAAATGTGCCCGGTTGCGCGTCAATACCGCACCGCCGGGAAGCCCTCCGCAGTTTACCCTTCATCCCTGGTACTACTCACCATTGCTGGTGCCGGATGATAATCATCCGTTGAGCCGGAATATAAACAGTGTTTTTACGGAGTTTGTCTCTTCTTTGGATACTGTGCCGGTTGATAATGTAAGAAAGAGCCTGATCTTAACAACCTCTCCATATGCAAGAGGGGTAAAGTCGCCCTCGGCGGTAAGTTTAAGAAATATCGACAATCCTCCTTCACGCGAGCTGTTTAACCGGCAGTTTATTCCGGTTGGTGTTTTGCTTGAAGGCTCTTTCAGGTCGGTTTTCAAAAATCGAATGCCTGAAGCTGTCGGATTAAGCCGCCGGCCGGTTATTGGTGAAAGTTCTGATACAAAAATGGTTGTTATTGCTGATGGAGGAATTATCATAAACCAGGTTGATTACTCTGTCAGTCCGCCCCGTGTGGCAAAGCTCGGGTATGACCGCGTATCGGGAAAAACCTTTGGGAATAAAGATTTTTTGCTGAATGTGGTTCATTATCTCAGCGATGACCGGGGGATAATGCAGCTGCGCAGCAGGACACAAAAGATAAGGCTGCTCGATAAGGTGCGCCTCCGTGAAGGGAAGATGCGATGGCAGCTTTTAAATGTGTTGGCTCCGTTGGTTTTAGTGGCAGTTTGGGGAGTTATTTACAGTCTGCTGAGAAGGTATTATAACAGACGTTGATAAATGCTGAAAAAATCAAAGTTGTACCGGCATGGAAATAAAATGAAAGTTTGTATATTCGTGTACTTTGATCTTTTAACCGGGAGTCCGGTTCAATTGGATATTTGATATTACCGGGAATAATATTTTGTAAATTATTAAAAATAAACTATAAATCAGATATATATGAAATTTGTTATTTCAAGCACAGAATTGTTGAGCCACCTGTCGGCAATAAGCAGGGTCATCAGCAGCAAGAGCACAATGCCAATTTTAGATAATTTCCTGTTCAACATTGCCGGGAATGAGCTTGTTATTACAGCATCAGATCTGGAAACAACTTTAATTACCAATATTGAGCTTGACAATATTGAGGGAGAAGGGATAATTGCTGTTCCGGCCAAACTTATAACCGATACCTTAAAAGAGTTTCCGGAACAGCCTCTTACATTTCAGATAAACAGTGACAATTTTGGGATTGAGATTTTTTCGGATAATGGAAAATTCAGCATTGTGGGGCAAAGCGGCGAAGATTACCCTGAGCTGCCCATAGTTGACAAAGAGTCTGCCACTTCAGTCAGGCTTAGTCAGAAGGTACTCTGCAAAGGAATTGAAAAAACACTTTTTGCCACTGCCGATGATGAGCTGCGCCCTGTTATGAACGGTATCTTTATTGAACTGACCGGACAGTATACAAGTTTTGTGGCTTCCGATGCACATAAGCTGGTCAGATACCGCCGCAGTGATGCTGTTTCTGAATATGACTCTTCTTTTATTTTGCCCAAAAAGCCGGCCGGGCTGCTTAGGAATTTGCTGCCTAAACAGGAGGATGACATAATGCTTGAGTTTGATGAAAAAAATGCAATTTTCACTTTGACACAATTTAAAGTCATCTGCCGGCTTGTTGAAGGCAACTACCCCAGTTACAGTTCAGTAATACCGGCAGATAATCCAAATAAAATGGTAATCGACAGGCAGGCTTTTCATAATACGGTGAAGCGCGTCTCTGTCTATTCAAACCAGGCAAGTAACTTAATTAAGTTTTCTATTAATGATAACCAGGTGATTGTTTCAGCTCAGGATATCGACTACTCGATTTCTGCCGTGGAGAGACTGAATTGTGAATATGACGGAGAAGAGATCGAAATAGGATTTAAATCTACATTCTTACAGGAGATATTGTCAAATCTTTCAGGAAAAGAGATAAGGTTGGAAATGAGCGATCCTTCGCGTGCCGGGCTGTTATTGCCTGCGGAGATGGAAGAAGAGGAGGAGAATATTTTGATGCTTTTGATGCCAATGATGATAAATGCTTAAAATGCAGTTAAATTTAAAAAACCCGATTGTATTTATTGATCTTGAAACTACCGGAATAGATATAGTCACAGACAGGATAGTTGAAATTGCCATATTGAAAATACACCTTGACGGTAGCGAAGAGGAGAAAGTTCAGCGTGTTAATCCTGAAATGCCAATCTCCGGAGAGGCTGTCAGGATTCATGGGATAACAAATGAAGATGTTGCAAAAGAACCCGTCTTTAAGGAGATAGCCAGAAATATTGCAAAATTTATAGAAGGCTGCGACCTGGCAGGGTTTAACTCAAACAGGTTTGATATACCCCTGCTTGCCGAGGAGTTTTTGCGCGCTGATGTTGATATTGACCTGAAAAAGCGCAAATTTATTGATGTGCAGGCTATTTTTCATAAGATGGAAAAGCGGACTCTTGAGGCAGCTTATAAGTTTTATTGCGGTAAACAGTTAGTTAATGCCCATTCGGCTGTTGCAGATACCCGTGCAACCTATGAGGTGCTGAAAGCACAGCTTGATATATATAAAGGAGTTGAGTTTGAAGATCATAATGGTGTCGTATCAACCCCTGTGGTGAATGATATGGAAAAACTAAGTGATTTTTCTTCTTACGACCGCAATGTCGATTTTGTCGGCAGGATTGTTTATAATGAGAAAGGGGTTGAAGTATTTAACTTCGGAAAAAACAAAGGTGTTCCGGTAGAGAAAGTGCTCGTTGAGCAACCGGGTTATTTCGGGTGGATCATGAGCAGTGAGTTTCCGTTGTATACAAAGAAGGTACTTACCGGGATTAAATTAAGAATGATGGAAAAGTAAAATGGTAAATTTTGATTTTGAAACAGAACTGCAGGTACGCGATTATGAGTGCGACCTGCAGGGTATAGTCAATAATGCCGTTTACCTGCACTATCTGGAGCACTGCAGGCATCAGTTTATTCAAAAAACAGGTATTGGTTTTTCCGAGCTGCATAATGGGGGCATTGATGCAGTTGTTATACGTGCTGAGCTTGATTATAAACAGTCGCTTCGTCCGGGAGATCGGTTTTTGGTCAGGCTGAAGTTGAAAAAGCAAGGACCTTTTCGTATTGTTTTTGATCAGCAGATAGTAAAAAAAGATGATAATAAGCTGATATTAAACGGAAGAATAACAGTAGCACTGATTAAAAACGGAAAGCCTTTTCCTTCGGCAACGTTGGTCGACCTGATCAGGGAGTCGGGGTTTGATATTCCTGATGTCAATGATTAAAGCAACAGCTCAACCACTGTTATTCCTGCGCCTCCAAAGTCGGCATGTTCATCATGAAAGCTGCCGACTAACGGCTCCGATCCCAAATAGTTTCTGATGGTCTCTTTCAGTATGCCATGCCCTTTGCCATGCAGGATCCTTAGCTTGCGAACTTCAAACATCACTGCTTGGTCAATGAATTCCCTTATATTTGCCATCGCCTCTTCCGCACGTTGACCGCGAATATCTATCTCTGCTTTGAAATCTGCTTTCGTGGTCGACAGCCTGCTCATTAATCTTGCCCCGCTTCCCCCTTTGCTTTGTTTTTTATATTGCCTGGCTTCTTTGCCGCTTAATCTGATAATATCTGTGCGGGGCAATGTTGTAATAAGTTGTCCGAATGCTATCACTGCATTTTTCTCACTTAGCTCAAGGAGGTCGCCTGTGAGGTTCCGGTTTTTTATCTTAACCACATCACCGGGTTGCAACTCAACAATATCCGCAGGCGCGGCTTTACTGTCTGCCGGTTTTCGGCGGGTTCGCCTAAGCTCTTTTTTGCGGAACTGCCTCATTTTAGCACTTAACCGCTCATCTTCATTTTCTGCCGGGTTATCCACTTTATTTTTCAGGGCGTCAATCTCTTCTCTGGCTTTTTTTGTTTTTTCTTTTTCTGCCTCTGCCTTTTTTATTTCAGAGATGGTATTTTCTATTTTTTTATTTACCCCTCCCAACAGCTGTTTTGCCTCTTCTCTGGCTGATTCGAGAATCTCCTTTCTTGATTTTATTAAATCCTGCAGCTCAGCCTCATAATCGGCAGCAAGGGTATCGAGCTTTTTTTCAACTTTTTTGATCCTTTCTCTTTTATTTTCCCAGTAACGTTTATCTCTGTCGATCTTTCTAAGGTTCCGGTCGAAATCGATATGCTTTTTTCCTGCTTTCAGAGTTGCATTTTGGAGGATTTTTGCAGGAAGCCCTATTTTACCTGCTATTTCAAAAGCAAAGGAGCTTCCCGGTTTCCCGATCTCCAATCTGAAGAGGGGATTCATATTTTGAGAGTCATATAGCATTGCACCGTTGATAATCCCTTTTGTTGAAGTGGCAAAATGTTTCAGGTTGGTGTAGTGAGTGGTTATGACTCCATAGGTTTTTAACTCTATCAGCTCCTCAAGGATCGACTCGGCAATTGCCGCCCCGAGGGCAGGTTCGGTGCCTGAGCCGAACTCATCAATCAGAACTAATGTTTTATCATTGCTGTTTTTTAAAAAGAACTTCATATTGTACAGGTGCGAGCTATAAGTGCTCAGGTCGTTTTCAAGCGACTGCTCATCGCCTATGTCAATAAATATGGAGCTGAATATGCCGGTTTTGCTCCCTTCTGCTGCCGGCATTGGCAGTCCGCATTGTACCATATATTGTAGCAGGCCTACGGTTTTGAGGCAGACAGATTTTCCTCCGGCGTTGGGGCCCGAGATCAGTAGTATGCGATATTGACTGCTTAAATTTATGTCGAGCGGCACTATTTTCCGGTTCTCTTTTTTCAGCGATTTCAGCAATAGGGGATGGATTGCCTGATGCCAGTCAATCGACGGGGTATCCTGCAGCCCGGGAACAATTGAGTTAAACTCTGCCGACAGTAAAGCTTTAGCCCTTATGAAGTCAATTTCACCTAAAAAATCGTATGAACAGAGCAGTTCGCTGAGATAGGGGCGAATATCATCAGAAAATTTTGTAAGGATGTGAATGATCTCCCGGCGTTCTGCATATTCGAGCTCCCGTAATTCATTGTTCATCTCTACAATCTCATTTGGCTCAATATATGCTGTTTTGCCCGTTGCCGATTCATCATAAACAATACCTTTAATCTTCTTTTTGTTAGCAGAAAATATGGGTATCACTGCTCTTCCGTCTCTTATTGAGACAGATGCATTTTCATCGGTCAGCCCCTCTTTGCCGGCTTGTTTTAAAATTGCCCGGAGGCGCTTTGAAATATTCTCCTGCAGGTCAAGGATGCTTCTTTTTATCTTTGCCAGGGCAGGTGAGGCGTTATCACGTATATTGCCATATTTATTGATGATCCGGTCAGCTCTTTCGCAGATATGGGGAAAGATCTGCACTTCCCCTGCTTTTTTCTTCAGCAGGGGGAAAGCTTCATTTTCTTTGTTTTTAAAAAAGAGGACAATATTTTTAACCGACCCGAGGGAGCGTTTAAGAGCAAACAGCTCCGGCACCTCCATGAAGCGCCCTTCAATTCTTATCTTTTTCAGTGCACTGCGCAGGTCGTAAAAGTGGTTGTCAGGAAAATCATCACACTCTTTGATTATCCTGCAAAATTCTGCTGTCTCGTTAAGTTGCCGGGAAACAGTGTTATAATCGGCCGAGAATTTCATATCCCTGACCCGCTCGTCACCCATCGGACTAAGACATTTATTTAACAGCATTTCACGAATCCGGGTGAACCCTGTCTTCTCTTCAAAGCTATCAGGATAAGTATTATGCATTTTTCCGTAAAAAAGCAAATTTAGTTATTTATGTCAAAGTGATTTGGTAATATGCCATATTACCTGAGTTTTAGAGTGCTTTTCTTTTTGCCCGGAAATTTTTGCAAATATTCATCAAAGAAGAGAGTTACTTCATTTTTCATCTCTTTGGATAGTATTAATATTCCAATCAGGTTGGGAATGGTCATCAGGACAATTGCAACACCCGACAAGGTCCAGATAATTGTGGTGTCGGTAAAGGATGCCAGGAAAAAGGCAAATACATAAATTATTCTGAAGAAGAGCACTCCTTTTATGCCAAACAGATATGTAACCGCCCTGTCGCCGTAATATGACCAGCTTATTGCCGTTGAGAATGCAAAGAGCAATAAACCGATGGCAACTATATATTTGCCATATTCGCCGAACCAGCTTCGTGTAAATGCCACTGTTGTCAGGGGGGCGCTGTGTAAAAGAGACTCCCCTGTAATTGTAAGTCCTGCCCGGCCGACCAATTTACCCGATTTGAAAGAGATATTTCCGGTATAGGGTTTACTGTTCAGCCACACTTTTATATTTTCGGCCAGCGACCTTGAATGGATTATGGAAGGCTGATGTTGAATTTTACCGTCGATTACCTGCAAGCTTCCTGTCAGGAGTTTCAGTTCTGACTTTTCCGCAAGGAAATCATAGAGCTTTTCACGGTCTGCCGGGTCAGAATCATTATATTGGCCGTCAAGGACGATCAGATCGGTGTGCTGAAACTGGTTTGTCACTTTTTCATTCCATACTCCCGAAGAGATAACGGCCAGCCCGGTAATGGTACATACAATTATGGTATCGATAAACGGCTCAAGCAGGGCTACCAATCCTTCCGATACCGGCTCATGTGCCCTGGCGGCTGCATGGGCTATTGGTGCAGAACCTTGTCCTGCCTCATTTGAAAAGAGTCCCCTGTTGACTCCCCGGTTAAATGCAAATGCGACACTGCCACCAAGGAAGCCACCTGCTGCTGCGGTTCCGGTGAAGACATCCGAAAAAATGGCATAGAGTGATGGTAATACATTCTGATAATTATAAATAATAACAGCCATTGCTCCAAAGAAATAGAATATTGCCATTACCGGTACAAGCCGGGAGGTGACCTGTGCAATTCTTTTAATTCCTCCCAGGATAATCAGGGCAAGCACAACAGAAAGTATTGCGCCTGTAAGCATATGATTCATCCCGAATGTTTCAAAGAGTGAGTTTGAGATGCTGTTTATTTGCGGAAGGCTGCCTGTTCCGAATGATGAAAGGATTGTTGCAGCGGCAAATATGGCGCCCAACACCTTACCGGTTTTTATTGTTTTGTTGTTTTTTAATTTAATGTTAAGCCGGTTTTTCATATAGTACATAGGCCCGCCGGCAATGGTTCCATCTTCTGTTACCTCCCTGTATTTGTGTGAAAGGGTAACTTCAACAAATTTTGTAGTCATACCCACTGCAGCGGTTATGAGCATCCAAAAAAGAGCTGCCGGTCCGCCCAAGTGGATTGCAAGTGCTACTCCTGCAATATTACCGGTGCCGATAGTGCCTGACAGGGCTGTGGTAAGAGCCTGAAAATGAGATGTATCTCCAATATCGCCCTCCCGGTCAAATTTACCTGTTACTATTCGTAAAGAGTGCCGGAGATATTTGAACTGAGGGAATTTTAAATAAAATGTGAAAAAAAGTCCTGTGCCTAACAATAAAAAAACGAACCATTGAGATCCTCCAATATAACTGTCGATAACAGACAGGAAATCGTTTAGCTTATTCATAGGCAATCTTTTTATAAATTTTGGCTAAAAATAACAATCTATTTAATAAATTCGCCACATAATTTTAAAAGAACAGAGCATGTTGCCCAGATTTTTATTAGCTGATAATTCTCAGGATACTCCAGGTACCATTTTTGTTGTTCATACAACCGCTCCCCGTTTTATTGTTGAAGCTGATATTGACGATTTTTGGAATAATCAGGTGATACATTGGATTGATGGAGAACCCGGAGATGAAGATCTGATTGCCGGACTTATAGAAGAGGCAGAAGAGTTTCTGGAAAGTGAGTTTGAAAATGAAGAGCTCCTTGACGAAGATGAGTGATAGGTTTTAAAGAGGCCTTTTTAATGGCCGGGTACTTTGTATTTATAAATCTCCGCAAATTGTTGTCACTGTTCCACTCCTTTAAGTGACAGTTGTATTCTTTGTCGTGCCATATCTATCTCTTTTACTCTTACTTTAAGGTGCTGATGGAGTTTTACCACCTCTGAAGGGTCAGAAATAAACCGGTCGGCAAGTTCGGAGATATGTATCAGTCCCGATTGCTTTATTCCCAGATCAACAAAAGCGCCAAATTTTGTTATATTATTGACTATTCCCGGTATTATCATACCCTCTTTCAGATCTTCAATTGAAAAAACATTTTCGGCAAATTCAAATACTTTTGCCGGTTTGCGAGGGTCGAGTCCCGGTTTCAGCAACTCATTTTTTATATCGATAAGGGTGGGCAGTCCGGTTGTATCCGAAATATATTTCTCCGGTTTTATCTTTGAAACCAACTTTTCATTGTGAATCAGTTCCTCAATATTGCATTGGAGGTCATCTGCTATTTTTTTCACCACCCCGTACGATTCAGGGTGCACTGCAGAGTTGTCGAGAGGATTGCTGCTGCCGGGGATCCTTAAAAAGCCTGCCGACTGCTCAAAAGCTTTTGGCCCCATAAGTTTGACATTTTTTAAATCCTCCCGTGATTTGAAATTTCCGGTTGATTTTCTGTATTCTACAATATTTTCAGCCAGTACCGGGCCTATTCCCGAGATATATGCAAGGAGATGATAGCTGGCGGTATTTACATTAACGCCAACAGTGTTGACGCATATTTCAACCATCGAGTCGAGGCTCTCTTTCAGATTTTTTTGATTTACATCATGTTGGTATTGTCCGACCCCTATACTTTTGGGTTCTATTTTTACTAACTCTGCCAACGGGTCCATCAGTCTCCTGCCGATAGAGACGGCACCTCTTACCGTGACGTCATAGCCGGGGAATTCCTGCCGTGCTGCCGGAGAGGCTGAGTAGGCAGATGCTCCATCTTCGCTTACAACAAAGACCTTCAGCTTTCTGTCAAATTTAATATTTTTAATAAAGCTTTCTGTTTCCCTGCCGGCTGTTCCGTTGCCTATTGCAATAGCTTCAATTTTATAGGCATTTACCATTGAAGCAATCTTTTTGGAAGCCATCTTTTTATCTTCACGGGGTTTGTGCGGGTATATGGTGTCGTTATGAAGAAGATTGCCCTGTTCATCAAGGCAGACTACCTTGCAGCCTGTTCTGTATCCCGGGTCAAGAGCAAGAATACGTTTTTGCCCGAGAGGCGGGGCAAGCAGTAACTGGCGCAGATTTTTGGAAAATATGTCAATTGCCTCTTTGTCGGCTTTCTCTTTCAGTATTTTTAAGAACTCATTTTCCATTGAAGGCTCGATCAGTCTTTTATAGCTCTCTTTCACTGCCATCATCACGTGGGTGGAGCTGCTATTGCCCGGTCTCACAAAAAATTTCAGTAAATGTTCCCGGGGTATTGCTTTGTCGGGCTTCACCGACATTCTCAGGAAACCTTCCTTTTCTCCCCGGCTGATTGCCAGAAATCTATGGGAAGCGCATCTTTTCCATGGCTCACTCCACTCAAAGTAGTCGCGATATTTCAATGCCTCCTCCTCTTTACCTTTAATAACTTTTGAAGAGAGAAGAGCTCCTCTTGAAAATTCTCTTCTTACAATATTTCTTGCCTGTTCATTTTCGGCTATCCATTCCGATATTATATCCCTGGCTCCTGACAGCGCCTCTTCAACTTCTTTTACTTCATCATTCAAAAAGGCCGAAGCCCTTAATTCGGGGTTCTGTTCCTGCTGTCTGAAAAGAATTTCAGCTAATGGTTCAAGTCCCCTCTTTTTTGCAATTGCAGCTTTAGTCTCTTTTTTTGGTTTATACGGGAGATAAATATCTTCAAGTTCGATTGGTTCAGTGCATTGAGAGATCCTTTTTTTAAGCTCTTCCGTGAGAGCACCCAGCTCTTCAACTCTTTTCAGCACACTTTTTTTTCTTTTTTCAAGCTCTGTGAATTTGTTACACAGCTCTTTGATCCGGATGATCTGCTCTTCGTCCAACCCGCCGGTCATCTCTTTCCGGTATCGTGCAATAAATGGTACAGTGGCAGATTCGGATAATAATTTAACTGTGTTTGCAACAGCTTCAATTCTTAATCCTGATTTTTGGGATATGATTTCAATGATCTTTGAGTTCATTATTTAATGATTTATCAGGCAAAGGTAAAAAAGAAAAAGTCAGCAAGAAGGTCATTGACCCGAATAGGCAAAATGTTTTTTGGTTAACAGTGTAACATAATCTGATGGCAGTTCAACGGAAAAGAGTGAGTTGATATGTTCAACCCGCAGGATAAATCTGTTTTTGCTTTTACATTTCACAAATTCTCCTTCTAATCCGATTAACGGGCCTTTTACTATTTCAACTTTTTGTCCCGGTTCGATATTTTCATTAATCGCCTCCACTTCAAAAGCTGATTGCATAAGCATTAGCTTAAGTTGTTCTATTTGTATGGAAGGCACTACTGCCGCTTTGCCTTCAAAGGTGATGAAAGAGACAACATTGTCTGTTTGAAGCACCCGGTTATACTCATTTTTACTGATGCAGACAAAGCAGTATCCGGTTATCAGCGGCAGGTTAACCCATTTTTTGCGATCCTTCCATTGGCGAAGCTTCCTTTGCATGGGAAGGAAACAGCTTATCTCCCGGCTTGTCAGTTCGGAATATACCTTTTTTTCAGATCTGGCCCGCGTACGAACCACATACCAATTTTTACTTATTGGTTTGAATGCGCTCATATTATGATTTAATCGTTTCTATATTCAGTTTAATGGTGCGACTAAAATAGTAAATATTTAAAATAGTATTAAGAAATTATTTGTTTTTCAATTTAAATTGATTAAGTTTGTTCGATATTGACCGAAACGATCATAAGCTGAATTGATGACAAACAGAACTTTGAAGCCTGAAGAGCGTAAAAAGATCATTTTAGATCTTTTGCACAGTAATGATTTTGTATCAGGCCGTTCGATAATGGAGAGGTGTAATGTTTCTGAAATAACGGTACGGCGCGATCTGACCGACCTGGAAAATAAGGGATTGTTGATAAGAACCCATGGTGGTGCAGTGAGGTCGGTTGCTGCAGGAAATCTTTTTACCTATGACAGCAAGATCAGCAGGAACAGACAAAATAAAGAAGCTATTTGCCGTACAGCTTCCTCATTCATTGAAAATAACGATATTATTTTTATTGATTGCGGCAGTACTTTATCGTTTATGTCGAAGTATGTTACAAAGTTTGAGTCGCTCACCATTATTACAAATTCACTTCCCATAGTGTCTGAGCTGATCAATTTTCCTGCCATCAAGCTCATACTCATCGGCGGAGAGGTGATTAATGAGCGTAAAGCTATTTATGGCCTGTTTGCTGACAGGAATATTTCTCAGTTTCATGCAAAAAAGGCTTTTATCGGAGCCGACGGTGTATCACTTGAGGGGGGATTGACATCTTATGATGAGAATGAAGCATCTGTCACATCAAAGATGGCAGGGAATTCCGAAAAAGTTTTTCTTTTATGCGACTCTTCAAAAATTGAAAAGGATTCGTTTGTGCGGTTTGCCCCCTTGTCGGCTGTAGATGTCGTAATCACCGACAGTGAACTTAGTGATCACTATTTAGCAAAATATTTAGAGAATAATATAAATATTATTACTGGCAAAAAGTATTGAGAGTTTAATTTATTTACAAATAATTTTAAGATTTATAAAATGAAAGATTGGTGGAAAGAGAGTGCATTAGGAATTCCTCAGCTGAAAACGGAACTTCCGGGGCCCAAATCGAGAGCTATGCACAAAAATACTTCAAAGTATATGAAAGGGCTGAGCTCACAGGTAAAGTTGTTCCCTGTCTCCTTTGAAGAGGGATACGGTATAACTCTTACTGATGTGGATGGTAACAGGTATCTTGATTTTTCTTCAGGAATTTATGTGACTTCATTGGGTCATTGTCATCCGAAAATTTCGGAAGCTATCTCATATTGGGTTAAGAAGCTTATGAATGCCCATGATTTTACCACTCCCGTTAAGGAGAAGCTGATGGAGAAGATGGCTGCTGTGCTTCCCGGCAATTTAAATGCAATTCAGTTATATTCCGACGGAACCACAGCTGTTGAGGCAGCAATTCGCGCAGCAAGGGCTATTACGGGGAAGCATGAATTTATATCGGCCTACAGGGATTTTCATGGTAAAACTTTAGCTGCTGTAAGCTGTGCCCAGATGTACCGTGGAGAGGTGCATAGTTATGGTCCTACCCGTGCAGCAGGTTTTTATATGGTACCCCGCCCTGATCCGTACCGCCCGTTATGGACAAAAAATGACGGGTCGATAGATACGGATGCTTATATAAACTTTTATGAAAACTTCCTTAAGGAGGGTACGGTCGGGAATGTTGCGGGCTTTGTGCTTGAACCCGTACAGGGATGGGGAGGCAGTATATTTCCGCCTGATGATTTTTTTCCGAAGTTGAAAAAACTTTGTGAGAAGCACCGGATACTGCTTATTGATGATGAGGTGCTTGCAGGCATGGGAAGAACAGGCGAGTGGCTGGCGCTTACACATTATGATGTTGTTCCCGATATAGTAACCTTTGGAAAATCTTTTGGTAACGGGTTCCCTGTAACCGCTATGGTTGTTAAGGAAGAGAATGGTGAAGCATTGGAGAAAATTTCAGCTTCGTCAAGTTATGGCGGAAATCCCATGGCATGTGCTGCAGCCCTGGCTTCAATGGAGGTGATAGAAGAGGAAGGAATATTGGAAAATGTTCGTACGGTAAGTAAGTCAATTATGAGCAGGATGAATAAAATGAAGGATGAACACCCCATTATCGGAGATGTTAAGGGGAAAGGGTTCCTTTTGGGTATAGAGCTGGTAAAAGACAAAGCAACAAAAGAGCCATTTGATGAAGCAGGAAAGCTTGTATATCAAAAGGCATTTCAAAAAGGACTTGCATGGATTCCGGCAGGGCATATTCTCCGGATGTCGCCGCCTCTTATCATGGATGAAAAATATGCACTGATGGGATTGGATTTTATAGAGGAGGCTATCGGTGAAGTTGAAAAGGAATTTGGGTATAAATGATGGAAAGAGAAAAAATCAGGTTTGGAGTCATCGGGCTGGGGCTTATGGGAAGGGAGTTTTGCAGTGCAATTTCCCGGTGGTGCCACCTTTTAACCGATGGAAGTATTCCGGAGTTAAAGGGTATTTGTGATACTAATCCTGCAACCTGGAAATGGTATACCGATAATTTCCCCGGTATTGAAGTGAAAACCGAAGATTATAAAGAGTTGATTGCATCTGATAAGATAGATGCCGTATATTGCGCCGTGCCGCACAACCTTCATGAGCAGTTTTATACTGATATTATAAATTCGGGTAAACATCTGTTGGCAGAAAAACCATTTGGTATTGATATTAAGGCAAATAGTAATATTCTTAAGGCAATTGAAAGGAACCCCGGGGTAATGGTAAGATGCAGCTCCGAATTTCCCTATTTTCCTGCTTGCCAGAAGTTGATCAAATGGCTGGAAACCGGGCAATACGGATATCTGATAGAGGTGAAGGCGGGATTCCACCATTCGAGCGATATGGATCTTAATAAGCCCATAAACTGGAAACGTAAGGTTGATATAAATGGTGAGTACGGATGTATGGGTGATCTTGGAATGCACGCCTTGCATATTCCTTTTCGCATGGGTTGGAAGCCTTTGTCTGTTTCTGCAGACTTGCAGAATATTGCTAAAACAAGGCCCGACGGGAAAGGGTGCATCGTACCCTGCAACACCTGGGATAATGCCGTGCTTACTTGTAAAACTAAAGATCCTGCAACTAATTCTCAGTTTTCAATGGTGATTGAAACTAAGAGGATGGCGCCGGGAGCCACAAATACATGGTTTATTGAAGTGTATGGCACTAAGGGTTCTGCAAAGTTTTCAACTCACAATCCCAAAGCATTTGACCTGTTGCGGACAGAGGGAAAGGAGCAGGGGTGGATACGGACAGATATCGGATCACAGTCGGCTATCCCTTCCATTACCGGAGGAATATTTGAATTTGGTTTTTCTGATGCCTTTCTGCAGATGACCGGCGTTTTTGTTGAGGAGCTGTCGGGGCGGGATTTAGGCGGAATCTTCAGAACAGTTACACCGGAGGAGACAGCTTGGAGTCATAAACTTTTTACAGCTGCGCTTAAGTCGGAGAAAGAGGGCAGAACGGTCATAATTGACTATAACTGAATTTGGAGATCAATTTTTTTTGTAATAAGATTGATAATTGTTTAATAATATGTAACTTTCATCCC
>CAZLZJ010000031.1:9839-25057 GCA_964563975.1 uncultured Prolixibacteraceae bacterium | reverse complement strand
AATACCTGATATATCCGCTAAACTGGTTATTAAAGGCGCACTTGCAGTGGCAGGATCAAGTTTAAAAAAGGTGAATATGAAAGGCAGTGATAGTCCCAGAATACTTCCTACCGATACCGTAAAGACCATTGATAAAGCAACAACCACCATAATTTCAGGTGCCCTGAAGTTAGCAACCAAGCCCACGGCGGCAGCCATGGTAACCCCCAGAAGCAAAGCTACAACCAACTCTTTTCTGAAAAGTCTCCACCAATCTTTAAAGACAATTTCGCCGGTGGCGATTGAGCGTATTATCAGAGTTGCCGATTGTGATCCGGCATTTCCTCCGCTGTCGATCAGCAAAGGCAGGAAAAAGACAAGTGAAACCATCGATTCGATTGTTTTCTCAAAGCCGGCAAGAGCCGCTCCGGAAAATATATTCATAAATACCAATGCTACAAGCCATGGGATTCGTTTTTGATATAAAAGGGAAATTTTAGCTTTAGCCGGATTAAAAATCGGATCCTGAATAGAACCGAATTTGTGGAAGTCTTCTGTAGCCTCTTCTTCTTCAACATCCATAATATCATCGAAGGTGACAATCCCCAGTAAAATTCCTTCCGTGTTGATAACCGGAAGTGCAACCCTGTCGTAATCATGAAAAACACTAATGGCTTTTTCCTGGTGGTCCAGCACATTGAGAGCTACAAATCTTCTGTCCATCAAGTCTTTAATAGCCTGATCAGCTTGAGCAAGGAGTATCTCCCTCAGCCTGATCTCGTCAATCAGTTTCCAGTTTTTGTCTACTACATAAATTACATTTAATGTTTCTGAGTCTTTTCCGAACTGGCGGATATGTTCAAGTGCCTGTTCAATAGTCATTTCCGGTTTAACAGCTACATAATCGGGTGTCATCAAACGGCCGATACTCTCTTCCGGATACCCGAGTAACTGAATAGAAATTTTTCTCTCTTCAGGTGATAAAAGCTGGATAAGACGTTGGGTTACCGACCCCGGCAACTCTTCAAACAGTGCTGTACGGTCGTCGGGTGCCAGGTCATTCAGCAAATCGGCCAGCAAATATTTTCTGTCGGCCAGTTCTTCTATCAGCTCCTGTTGTTTGTCATATTCTAACCTGAAGAAGGTTTCACGGGCTGTTTCCCTGGGCAGCAATCTGAAAAGGATAATATCGTAACCATCTTTTTTAAATTCTTCTATTAATTCTGCTATTTCGGCAGGATCTAATTTTTCAATCTCCTGTCTTAATTTTTTCCACTCACGATTGTCAATTAATTTTTGAAATTCACTGACTAAAATCATTACTTCTTCCATATTGTATCTTTTAAAGAGTTAGAAAATATAAAAATGAGGGTTGGATCTGTTGCAAGTCTGTTTAAGAAGCTTAACAACATCATATGGAAAGGTAACTTAGCTTGACGTATGCCAGCGGAATATGAGGAAGTAGAGTGGAGCCGGGGGATAATAAATCGAACGATTAGCAGTTTTTAACATAATTTCGCCTCCTATTTTTTAACTCCGGGGAGGCGAACGGCGAGACCTCCCTAAAGCAGGTTTATAATAATACTCTGTCTATGACACGGGCCTTCGTCCATGATTTGTTACTTTTTAAAATTGTTGTGCAAATGTATTGTTTTTTTTTAAATAACCTGAAATTTTACAATATCTATTTATTGGCAGGGTTAGTTGGAAAAGATTTATGCTGTTTTCCTATATCTCCAAATAGCCAAGCTTAAAAAGAGAATGCCCAAGAGAGATAAAAAGAAAAATTCTTTTAGCAGATCAAAAAATCCTGAACCTTTAAGGATAATCATTCTTAATATTTTCATAAAATAGAATATCGGATTCATATGGTTGACCAATTGTGCCCATTGCGGCATACTTTCAACAGGGGTGAAAATTCCACCCATCAGGATAAAGACCATCATAAAAAAGAAATTTACAAACATCAGCTGCTGCTGGGTATGGGTGATCGTAGAAATAAACAGTCCTATTCCCATCACGCTGGCGAGATATATTCCTGTCAGCCCGAACAGTAACCTGAGGCTTCCCAATATGGGAAGGTTAAAAACCAACCGTGCGATGAATAAACCGAAAGCAAGGTCGAACAGTGCAATAATCCAGAATGGTACTAATTTGCCAATAATAAACTGATATTTTTTTACAGGCGTAACATTTAGTTGTTCGATGGTTCCTGTCTCCTTTTCACGTACCAGGTTCATACCCGACATAAACATCCCTATTATGGTTACCAATATGGCTAATATACCCGGCGCCATATATAATTTGTAATCAAGTTCATTATTATACCGGTAATTTTCTACAATTTTTATTTGTGACGGCGGCATAAATCCGGCAATTTTTTCCCATCCGGCAATCAGGTTTCTGTTAAAAGAGGATATAATAGCAGATGTGTAAGCATATATCAGTTGTGCGGAATTTCCATCAATGGCATCGATCAACAGTTGCAGTTCGCCTCTATTGTCACGGATAAGATTACGTTCAAAATCAGCAGGAATGATCAGGACTATATCGGCTTTCCCTTTTAACAAAAGCTTTTCCCCGTCCTTTTCATCCTGAACAGCTCCGGTTACATTATAGAAAGGAATACCGTCAAACCCGGCAATCAATTCCCGCGATGTGGGGGAAAGATCTTTATCGGCTACCACCATATCAATCTGTTTCATTTCAAATGTAGCTGCATAAACCAGTAAAAGCAACTGCACTATGGGTACTCCAAAAATCATGGGCAGCATTGTACGATTTCTGAAAATCTGACGGAACTCCTTTTGTATTATATAGAGTATTGTTCTCATATTTTAAAAATCATGATCATTATAATTTTAAAGTTAAATGTCACTCTAATCTTATCTTAAAACTTTTCAGGCTTAATACAATAAATAGCAGTGTCATTACAGCCAAGATTACTGTTTCTTTCCAGATGAACGGCAATCCGGTACCTTTCAGCATAATACTGCGTATTATGAAGATAAACCAGCGTGCAGGCATAGCCAAACTAAGTTTTTGAAGTATCAAAGGCATATTTTTCAAAGGGAAAATAAAACCTGACAAGATAATGGTAGGCAACATTAATCCGATCATTGAAATGAACATAGCCACCATTTGACTTTTTGCTATTGTGGATATTAAGATTCCCATACAGAGTGCCATTAAAATGAAAAGAATGGTCTCCAACATCAATAAAATGAAACTGCCGGTTACCGGTACCTTAAATATAAAAAGACCAATAAACACAATTACAAAAGCATTTATAACCGAAAGAATTAAGTATGGAAATACCTTACCGATAATGATCTGTAATGGCTTTAAAGGAGAAACCAATAAAATTTCCATAGTTCCGAACTCTTTTTCACGGGTTATGGAAATAGAGGTCATCATTGCAGAGATAAGCATCAGGATCAGAGCCATTGTGCCGGGAACAAACATATATGCACTTTTCATCTCCTCGTTAAAGTACATTCTTACACTTGGTTCTATCAACAAAGGCATTTGCAGGTTTGGATTTAGCTTTTTGACATAGTCGTTAATAATACCCGCAGTATATGATGTTACAAGCCTTGCCATATTGGGATCTGAAGCATCTGCAAAAATCTGTACGGCGGCTGTGCCTTCACGCATTAGTTTTTCGCCGAAATTGTTTTCAAAGACAATTACTTCTTTGACTTTTCCTTTTTTGAAGATATCATCAATTTTATTGATACTGTTTAAGTTTTCTTCCTGAATAAAATAACCTGATGATAGTAGTTTATTGATTATCTGATTAGTGGTTTCATCTTTCGATTGGTCGTATATTGCAATGTGTATATCTCTGATTTCACTTTTTATTACTGTTCCAAATATCAGCAATTGGGCAACCGGGATGCCAAACAGTATCAGCATTGTGCGCGGGTCGCGAAAGATGTGAAAGAATTCTTTGCGAATGAATGATCTCAGTTGTTTCATTTATCGTGCTATTTGAATAAATACTTCGTCCATATTTTTTGCACTATATTTCTCTTTTAGTTTTGCAGGGGTATCGAGGGCCTCAATTTTTCCTGCTTCCATAATGGAAACCCTGTTACAGTACTCAGCTTCATCCATATAGTGAGTAGTTACAAAAACAGTAATTCCGTTACCCGAAGCTTCATAAATCAGATCCCAGAAACGACGGCGGGTAATGGGATCAACACCTCCGGTAGGCTCGTCAAGGAAAACAATTTCAGGATCATGGAATATTGCCACGGAAAAAGCCAGCTTTTGTTTCCAGCCTAAAGGGAGTCCGGCAATCAGCTTATTCCGGACATTGGTCATTTCAAGTTTTTCAAGCAGTACAGTTTCTTTCTTTTTCCTTTTAGCCGGAGGAATCCCGTAAATTCCTGAATAAAGCTGAATATTTTCCGATACTGTCAAATCTTCGTAAAGTGAAAATTTCTGGCTCATATATCCAATGTTCTTTTTTATCTTTTCCGTTTCCTGAAAAATATCAAAGCCTGCCACTTTTACCTCACCCGAGGTAGGAAATGAAAGGCCGCACAGGATGCGCAGCGCTGTTGTTTTTCCTGCACCGTTAGCTCCCAGGAATCCAAAGATTTCGCCCCGGTAAACATCAAATGTAAGATTATCGTTGGCAATAAAAGATCCGAATTTTTTAACCAGGTTTTTTACGGTGATTATTTTTTCCATTTTTTTAATTTCACTTTGATTGTAAACTCATAAAAACATCTTCAATTCCGGGTTTGATCTCTGTTGCCTGTATATTTTTATGATTTAGCTTTGTGAGATAACAGATCAGTTCATTAACCTCTACGGCATCATCTTTTCCCGTAAAATGAACAAATTGTCCAAATGCAAATGCCGACCCGGCCTTGCTGTGTTTGCGCAAATCGTTGATCAGTCTGTAGGTTTCGTCAGAGCTGACGCGTATAATTTTCCGGAGAAATTTTCCAGTTATGCCATCGGGAGAATCAACATTCAGTATATGTCCGTTTTGAATTAAAGCAACTCTGTCGCACAGAGTGGCTTCATCCATATAAGGTGTGGAAACAAGAATTGTGATCTCTTTTTTTTGGAGTTTTTTAAGCATTTCCCAGAACTCTTTGCGCGACACTGCATCCACGCCGGTAGTGGGTTCGTCGAGAATAAGTATTTTAGGACTGTGTATCAGTGCGCACGAGAGAGCCAGTTTTTGTTTCATTCCGCCCGAAAGCTTTCCTGCCCGGCGATTTTTAAACGGTTCAATATGATGGTAGATATCTCTGATAAGATCATAATTTGCTTCAATGGTAGTGCCAAAGACTGTGGCAAAAAAGTGCAGGTTCTCTTCTACACTGAGGTCCTGGTATAAAGAAAAACGTCCCGGCATATAACCAACGATATTCCGGATTTTTTTAAAATCGGATACCACATTCAAGCCATTTATTGTAGCATTTCCTGAAGAGGGGAGTAGAAGAGTCGTTAAAATCCGCATCAAAGTTGTTTTTCCTGCACCATCGGGTCCGATTAAACCAAACAGCTCACCTTTGTCCACTGCAAATGAAATACCTTCAAGTGCCGGGGTCTTATCATAGTACTTTGATATTTTATTAATTTTTATCATTTTTTTACTGCCATCTAACCTCTCCGGGCATTCCGATTTTCAGTGTTCCGTCATTTTTTACTGACAGTTTTACCGCATATACAAGCTTTACCCGTTCCTCTTTTGTTTGAATAATTTTTGGTGTAAATTCGGCTTCCGGAGATATCCATGTGACTTTGCCGGTAAATGAGTAGTTTTCGGTTTCATTTTTATCGGCCAGAACCTCTGCAGTTTGGGCAATTTTAATATTTGGAAGTTGTGCACCACTTACATATACCTTTAAAGTCAATTCATCCGTATTGGCAATTTTAAATAATGGCTTCCCGTGAGTTGTAAGTTCACCTTGCTCCGCATAAGTTTCCAAAATGGTACCGGTAACCGGAGATATAATTATACATCGTTGAAAAAGGTCTTCAGTGATCTTTCTTTGGGATTCCAGCACCTTAAGCTCTTTGTTTATTGAAATGAATTGCGTCTCCGTACTTTCTATCTGTTTGTTTATTACATTTATCTGGCCGGTGATGTCATCCAATTGCTTTTGTGTAGCTGCTTCATCGGCAACCATTTGAGTTACTCTTTTTTCGTTTGTTTGCAGGTTTTTTTTCTGCTCTTCAAAAACTGCAATTTGCGCCCTTATATTTTCTTTTCCGGCCTCTATAGCCTCTTTTTGAGCCTCAATTTGCTTTAATTTAAGAGATATCTGAAGAGTGTCAATTATTGCTGTCACCGAACCGGCTTCTGTTTTATCTCCTTTTTTTACATTCAGTTGAAGTATTTTACCAGATGATTCTGACGAAATAATAAGAGTTTCAGCTTCAAAGTTCCCGAAAGCATCGGAATGACTGTTTTTGTTCATGCATCCGTAAAATAAAATGACAAGTAACAAAATGAGTGATTTGTATTGCATGTGAATAGTTCTTAATTAATTGATATAGTTTACTTTATTGTACTCTTTTGCCTTTTATGAGACTATACTTTTCCATTGCTTCGTTTAGCCCTATTTTGTGGAGTTCATAATTTAGTTTTGCAATGGTTTCCGACTGTAAATCCTGAATGTAGTCGGCCATTGTAATAGTTTCGTTTTCTAACTTTGAGGCAGAAATTTGTGCAATTTCCGACTGTAACGATACCATCTCAATGTCGGTTTCCAATAATTTTTCAAACTTCTTTATCTGTTCGTTTTGCTGAGCCAGAAGAATTTGTAAATTTTGATTGAAAGTTTTTTCCTGATGGTCTATTATCTGTTGTTGTAATGAAATTACCTGTTTTTGGCGGGCAGTTTTTTTCCAGTCGAATGCATTCCACGATATGCCGGCTCCCACCAGACAGTAAGTATCGAATTTATCGCTTAGCATATTCAGGGCAGGCCTTCCGTAACCGGCTTGCCCAAAGCCGAAAAGTATTGGATTACGGCTTTTTTGAATAAGCTCCGATTCTTTTTCCAACTGAGTCTTTTGTGCAGAAAAAAGTGCATATTCGGGACGTGCATACAGATATGTGTTTTTTATATCTTCCTTGCCGTAATGAAAAATTGAGTTTTCTTCAAAAGATTTTCCTGTTAAAATCACAAGTATCCGGAGAGCTGTTTTTTTTGCTGCAGCAAGTTCTATTTCATTTTGTTCAATATTGAAAATTTCGGCTTTTACCAAAAGGGCAGCCGACTTTTCAACTACCTGGTTTTTTACTCCTGATTGAATGGATTTAAGTTTTTCGCTCAGCACAATTTTTTGGGCAGCCAGCACCTCCTTTTGTTTATCAACAGCCAATATTGTGAAGAATGCTTGCGATACTTGTTCATTCAACTTGTAAATTTCCACCTCTAACCGGTTGAGATCGTTCTGCAGAACAGCTTCTTCCAATTGTGTGCCTGCATAGGTTAATCCGCCATCCCAAATAGTTTGCCTTATTTCAGCATAAGCTTTGTACTGGTCTTTCGAAACGGCAGGGATTGAAATATTGGGAAGGGCTAATCCAATTCCGGTTACGTCCGACTGGTAAGTAGCCTGCCCGTTCAGTAAAACCCGGGGAAGGTAACCGGTATGGCTGTTTTCTTTCTGCAAGTCTGAAATCTCTTTCCTAATTTGAGCATGTTTCAGATTTGGATAATTTTCGCGTGCCCACATATAACAGTTGTCGATCGTTATTATCTGTTGGCCAAATGCCTGATAAACCGGCATTAACAGTAGTAATAAAATGTACTTCATCAGTTAAAGTTTTGTAACTACTTGTAATCAAATTAATTAAAATATTAAGTATCATTTCCATATTTGGAATGACTTTAGTAAAAACTGTACCGAACTATTTGAATTTTATTTTAAATAGTGCAAACCACCACATTTTCAGCAGAAGAAGACCATGCTTAAAACGTGAAATATTTGTGTTGCCGTAAATCCTCTCTCTGTATCTTACGGGCATATCAATAATTTTAAGATTCAGTTTAAATGCGCCAAATAGCAGATCAAAATCTCCAAATGGGTCAAATTCACCAAAATAGTGCCTGTTGGCAGCAAGCTTTAAATACTCTTTTCTGAATATTACTTTTGTTCCGCAAAGAGTGTCTTTTATTGGTTGCTCAAGAAGCCAGCTGAATGCCATGCTGAAAAATTTATTTCCCAATGTGTTTAAAAATCTCATAGCCTTCTTTTCCATCGGATATATAAGTCTTGTCCCATTAATGAAACCTCCCTTATTTTGTGCAATGGCATAATAAAATTTGGGCAGTTGCTCGGGGGGTACAGTTAAATCAGCATCAAGTATCATCAATATATCTCCCCCGGCAATTTTAAACCCGGCTCTTACAGCATCTCCCTTTCCTCTTCCCGGTTGTTGAAGAATCTTAATATCGTGACTGTTTTTATATTTTTCTTTTACTTCGTTTATCTTTTCCCATGTATTATCAGTACTGTTGCCCTCAACAAATATTATTTCAATATGTTTACCGAATTCAGGGATCCGGAGAATAGCATTTTCGATATTGCCGCTTTCATTTCTTGCAGGAATGATAATTGAAGTTGAATATTTTTTGCTGATCTCTTCCCGGTCAATACAACCGGCCGGTTGTGCAAAAGAGAATTTATTCAGTGCCAGGGCGTTAAAAAGAGGCAAACGGGATATATATTTATTTAAAAATGGTGAAATTAAAGGAATATAATATGGGAAGATCATCGAAGCATTGTGCCGGTAGGTTTCATACCCCGAAAGATAGAGCAGGTTTGAAAGGTCTTTTGAGGAAATCCAGTTCTGCCCGGGACCTCTTTTTTTTATCTTAAAAAATTCTGCCAATTTAATAAAGGGCTCCCAAAAATGGCTGTAATAGGTTATTATTAATTTTGTATTGCTGTGGCAATTTTTTTGAAGACCTTCAAAAACACTCTGTATATCAATTAAGTATCCTATTAAATTTGAAAGTATGATTATATCGAATTTTTGAGTTAATCTGATATCTTCAGCCGGACAGCAAATGAAATCAACCGATGGGAACTGTTTGCCGGCTGCTTCTATCATATTTTGGCTTATATCGATTCCTGTTTTGTTCCTGCCGTTTATTTTCCCGATAAGCTCTCCCGTGCCACAACCAACTTCCAAAACAGTAGAATCATTATCAATAAAAAAATTGCAATACTCAGTTATGCTGTCCCAATAGTAGCTTCTTTTTTTTCTATATTGAACTCTTGTTTTAGCAGCACTATTGAAATATTCAATGATTTTTTCCTGTTTGCTTTTGTCCATTGTAATTTATTTGGTATAACGCTGCAACCTCATCCTGTCCTATTTGGTAAATTCTTCTGAAGGCATTGGGGTATTTCAGGCTGATAATCTGCATATATCGTTTAACAGTAGTTATGGTGCGTTCAGTTTTTTGTGTTGGTACAGCACGAAGATTTGCACTTATGATATAATCAATATTTTTATCTTTTAATTTGTTTAATAACTGATCAGGAGAAAAAAGAGAAATGGTTGAGAACTTATTTTTAAGATCCGAAGCATTTAACATATACCCGTCATCAATAAAATCCAATCTTTCTTTTGATTGAAAGAGGAAATAAAATTTGTCTGTTTCAAACTCATCATCTTCTGATTTTCCGTGAAAAACTCCGGAAACCATATCTCTTTTAAAGTTTTTTGCCATTTCATCGCCTGCCGGGACTGAATAGTAATAGTAGTCAGCCATTAACAGGGAGTCAACCTCAATGGTTGGAACTTTTGTGATGCCGTAAAATACTCTTTTCCCATAAATAAATGCCATTCCCGGTTTTCGGCAGGCAACAAGAGCTGTGTCGGGAAGCTTTTCACCTGCAACTGCACATATTTTAAGATAATTTTCCCAGTCGGGGGTATAACCGTGATAAAGATTGCCTGACAGGCTTGCCCGGTGTATACTTTTATTTTCTTGAATTTTTTCTGATGTTACCCCTAAGGTTAAAAATAAAATAATTACCCCTGCAGCATAAGGGATCATTTGTAAAATTTTTAAAGGGAAAAACCGGGATACCATCTGAAGCCCCCATAAAGTGCCTAACAGCATCAGCGGGAAAGCCGGAACTATCAGCCGATCCTGATCCCATACTTTTTGGACTGTTAAAAACGTAATTACTAAAAATATTCCTAAATAACTTAAAGAGAAGAAGATATATTTGTTTTTCCTGAAAGAATAAATCAAGGCAAATAAAATTACCGCATAAAAAATAATTGTTAAAACAGGCTCAATAGTAGTTGTGTCATAAGGCCTCAGTCCCAAAAATCTAAAAAAATGCTTAGATATATACAAATTTGAATTATCAATAAACCGATTAATGAAGCCTGCCGGGTCTTCATTTCCCAATGCGCTTTTATAAGGATCTTTTTGCATTAGCGACTCAAGTTGTGAACTAAACTGATTGTTTCTTACACCCCAAATAATCTTTTTGCTGATATGAACCAATAAGTAAAATGCTGTAAAAGAGGATAAAGAAAAGAGCATTTTTTTCCACTGTTTTTCAAGCCCCAAAAAGAGGAGTAAAGCTGTTATGCCGGCTAACCCTACGGTTTTTGCCATATATAAAGCTATGGAGAGTAACCCCAAATAGATATATTGTATCAGCTTATTATCCTGTTGGCCGATAAAGCGAAAAATAAAGAAAATAAATAAAGCCTGAAAAAACATAAAAAATGCTTCACTGAAGGTAAAAGAAGAGTAGTATGCAATATAGGAGTTTATACCTACAATGAATATTGTAAGAAAGAGCAGGAAAGGATCTACTTTTTTATTATACGATCTGAAGAACAGGAAAAATGATAATAGTAAAAAGATGGCGGAAGTAATTTTCAGCCATGGAAGTGAAATTCCGGCAAAAAAGATTGGGACAGATAAAAAGATAGAGTATAAGGGGCTGTGCCAGTCGGGATACTTACCCTCTTTCAGAAATTTATATCCCGACATAATATAGTTTGCATCATCGCCTGCAAGGTTAATACGGAGATCAAAAAGTTTATAAAATATAAAAATTGAGAATAAGATTGAAATTGCAAATATCCAGTTACTTTTTGAGGTGATGGGAAAGTCATATCTCTTATTTGCTGATTTTTTTTTGGTTTTTGTTCTTTTTTTCATGGATGAAAAATTTTTAAATTAAAGCAAATAGGCTATCCTTTGTTATTATATTGTAAATTACAGTTCAAAAATACAATAAATAAAAATTAAAAGTTAAATCGGCCATATTATTATGGTCTGAATGAAGAGATTGAATATGAACAAAAAGCAGAAAGTAAAAAGCTCAGGTTATATCTATTTTAATAATTAACCTTATCTTTGTAAAAATAAACTAAAGAAAATGATAGGTCGTTTTTTTTATCTTCCGAAATCTAAAAAGTTTCATATCACCCCCAGGTTTTACGATCCTGATAAAGAGGAACGGGAAGAGAGAGAGCGCAGAATAAAAGAGGAGTTGGGCATAGTTGATGAAAAAAAAGGTGATATAAAAGATTACCATCCGAATATTAAAGGGCGCTTCAGGATGGCCCAAAAAGGAGATTTAAAGACATCCGAAGATGCCAGGAGGTCCTCCAACAGGCGGCTTATTATTCTTATTTTAATTCTTGCGCTTATAATATACCTGTTTTTTTATTCTGATTTTACCTTTTAGTGAGTGATATAATTCAATTATTACCTGATTCGGTTGCCAACCAAATTGCTGCGGGGGAAGTTATACAACGGCCTGCCTCTGCGGTTAAGGAGTTGGTTGAAAATGCTTTGGATGCCGGCGCAGATGAGATTGTCATATATATTAAAGATGCCGGCAAAACAAGTATTAAAATTGTCGATAACGGATGCGGGATGTCTCCGGCTGATGCCCGGATGGCATTTGAGAGGCATGCAACTTCCAAGATCAGTTCGGCAAATGACCTCTTTTCTATCCGTACCATGGGTTTCAGAGGAGAAGCTTTGGCTTCGGTAGCTGCTATAGCTGATGTTGAGCTGCGTTCTAAAAGGCCTGAAGACGAAGTTGGTATATATATCCATATTACCGGGTCTGCAGTTATCTCTCAGGAGCCGGTTGCATGTAACAACGGGACTGCAATTATAGTGAAGAATCTGTTTTTTAACGTTCCTGCAAGAAGAAGGTTCCTGAAAAGCAACACTACCGAATTAAAGCATATTATAAACGAGATACAAAGGGTAGCACTCCCAAATCCGGATATACGGTTTTTGTTTTACCACAACTATGCATTACTTTATGATTTGGGAAAAAGTAATATGCGCCGGCGAATAGCTGATATATTTGGTAAAAATATTAATCAGTCTCTTATTCCTGTGGGTGAGGAAACGAGCCTTGTAAAGATTGCCGGTTTTATCGGGCAGCCCAAGTATGCCAGAAAAACTATGGGAGAGCAGTTTTTCTTTGTCAATAAAAGATATATGAGGCACCCCTATTTTCATAAGGCAGTTATGCAGGCTTATGAAAAGTTGTTGCCGTCCGACTCTTTCCCTTCCTATTTTTTAATGCTCGACATTGAACCCGGTGAGATAGATATTAATATTCATCCCACAAAAACAGAGATTAAATTTGAAAATGATTCAGCAATCTGGCAGATCATTAATGCAACTGTTCGTGAGTCTTTAGGGAAACACAATGTTGTTCCTTCAATCGATTTTGACATGGAGGGCAGTGTTGAGATTCCTATAAGAAAAAAATATTCCGGCGAAATCTCTTTTCCTGAAGTAGTAACAGATCCTGATTATAATCCTTTTACCGAAAAAGGATCCGGCACCGGCCGGCAGAGGGAATATTTCAGGGTTGGCGCTGATCATTGGGAGAGTCTTTACAATCCGCCGGATACCGGCGATCAATCGAGGATTGCCTTTAAAGGAGATGAAGATCAAAAGATGCCCGGGGGGGAGTATACAGGGAAAAAGGTTTTGCAGTTGAAGCAGAAGTATATTCTCACTCCCGTGAAGTCGGGAATTATGGTGATTGATCAGAAAAGAGCACATGAGCGTATTCTCTATGAGAAATTTATGGAGATATTAAAGACAGAATCTATTGTTAGCCAGCAGGAGTTATTTCCGCAAAAAATTGAATTAGATACAGCAGACAGTTTATTGTTAAAGAGTATTTTAGATGATTTGCTGGCATTGGGATTCGATATTCGTGAATTTGGCACTAACACTTTTGTTGTTAACGGCACTCCCGGATTGCTTGATACGTCTACGCCACAGATGATTGTGGAGAAACTGCTTGAAGAGTATAAAAATTCACCGGTCGATGCACAAGCTAAAGTCAGGGAGCAGGTTGCCGGCTCACTTGCAAAAGCATCTGCACTTGATTATGGGATTGAACTGAAAAGAGAGGAAGCAGACCGGCTGATAGATAAACTTTTTGCATGCGAAACGCCAAATTACTCGCCGGATGGTAAAAAAGTCCTCACAATTATTCCGCTTGGAGATATAGAAAAATTTTTTAATATATGAACTACCGCCCTGTAATGAACAGAGTTCCGCCTGTGGTGAAGAACCTGATAATTTTGAATATATTACTGCTCCTGGCAACATGGGTTTTGCAAGGCAGGGGAATCAATTTAGTTGAAATATTGGGAATGCACTATCCCGGGTCTGAAAAGTTCAGACTTCATCAAATTATTACCCACATGTTTATGCATGGAGGGATGGCTCATCTCTTTTTTAATATGTTTGCTCTTTATATGTTTGGCAGGGTGCTTGAAAGTGTTTGGGGATCTCAAAGATTCTTTTTGTACTATTTTGTTACCGGCCTTGGAGCAGTGGCGTTGCACACATTTGTTAATTATTTGGAGATATCATCAGTTCAAAATACGATAGAAGCTTTTAGAAATACCCCTTCTCCTCAGATATTAGATAGTTTTATTACTAAAAATCTTCCAAATACCCCGGTTGAGGTGAGAGATTTTATCAACACATGGTATGATGATCCGGCTAACTCAGCTTATGCAAATGAAGGACTGAACCTGATGGAGCGAATTCTTTCCATGAAGATTGATATCCCCACTGTAGGTGCATCGGGAGCTGTTTTTGGTGTTTTGCTTGCTTTTGGAGTGCTTTTTCCAAATACCCGGCTAATGCTTTTATTTCCGCCAATTCCCATAAAAGCCAAATATTTTGTAATAGGATACGGGCTGATCGAGCTCTATCTGGGATTTTCGCAACCGGGCAGCAATGTTGCACACTTTGCTCATCTTGGAGGTATGCTGTTTGGATTTTTACTGATAAAATACTGGAATAAAAATAGTAAATTTTTTTACTGATGGATATATGGGCCGATATAAAACAGACATTTATTGAGGGCTCAGCTTTAACAAGGCTTATTTATATAAATCTTGGAGTCTTTTTAGTGATTAAACTGACAGGAGTATTTTTTTTTCTGATGAATCATCCGATACCCCTGATCCAATTGCTTGCCGTCCCGTCTGATTTAACTCTTCTTGTTCGCAGGTTCTGGACCCCGGTAACTTATATGTTTTATCACACGGGTTTTATTCATTTGCTTTTCAATATACTTGGGCTTTACTGGTTTGGAAAACTTTTTCTTAACTATTTTGAGAGTGATAAATTATTGAGTGTCTATCTTATGGGAGGCATTTCAGGAGCCTTGTCATATATTGTGGCATTCAATCTGTTTCCTGCATTTAAACCGGTCAGTGCTCTTTTGCTGGGAGCTTCTGCATCGGTGTTGGCCTTGTTGACAGCCGTTGCTGTTTATGACCCGCAAAAGGAGATTCACCTCTTTTTTATTGGCAGGTTCCGGCTTAAATATATTGCTGTCTTTTATGTGTTATTATCAATAATCGGGATTTCAGCCTCTAACCCGGGTGGAAATATTGCACACCTCGGAGGGATTGCATGGGGCTGGTTTTATATTGTTCAACTTGGAAAGGGGAAAGACTACGGGGCAGTAATAATAAAGTTGCTGAATAAAGTTGCATTATGGTTTAAGCCAAAAAGTAAGCTTAAAGTTACTTATAAGCAACCGCCGCGTGACGATTATGAATATAATCGCATGAAAAATCAGAGACAGGAAGAGATAAATAAAATTCTCGATAAAATTGCAAAGTCAGGATATGATAGTTTGACAAAAAAGGAGAAAGAGATATTGTTTAAGAGAGGAGAGGAGTAGCGGGAATTTTCAGTGGTTGG
>CAZLZJ010000031.1:1685-9739 GCA_964563975.1 uncultured Prolixibacteraceae bacterium | reverse complement strand
CTGGCATTTAATTCAAATCCTATAAGCAGGATTAAAGACATTATATACATCAGGAACAGAACAATTAACAATGTGCCGATCGATCCGTATAATTTATTGTACTGGCTGAAATTATTTATGTAGTAGGTGAAGCCTGCTATTGCTATTATACTGAGAATGGTAGCCAAAGAGCCTCCGGCAGAAATAAACCTCCATTTTGATTTTTTTGCGGGTGCCAGGTAGTAAAGAAAAGAGTATGCAAAGAAAAACAAAAGGATTATTACCACCCATTTTCCAAAAGTCAGGAAGAATAGCGAGAAGCTGTCTCGTATAATCTCCTGCGCCTTCAGATAACCGATTGCAATTTGTCCGCCGGTTAGCAGTGCTACAGCTATAGTCAGCAAGACCGACAGAATAATAAGCAAAAGAATGGCGGCAAGCCGCTGGCTAAGCCATGAGCGTCGTTCAATACTGTGGACAGTAGCATCAAAAGCGCTCATCATTGAAGAGATACCGTTAGTGGAAAATATAAGGGCCATAAAAAATCCAAGTGATAATAACCCTCCTCTTGGTTGCATTATTATATCTGTCAGCGTGTCTTCAACAACAAAGAAGGTACTCTCCGGAAGCAGCTCCTGTATTATCAGGAAAAGTTCATTTTGAAAATTTTCAATGGGGATATATGGAATTAATGTGAACAAAAACAGGATAGCCGGGAAAAAGGCAATGAAAAAAGAGAAAGCTATAGCAGATGCCCGGGTGGTGATTGCACCGTTTACTATACTTTTCCAAAAAAAAATCATCACATTGTAAATAGGCTCCCCATCAAAAAAAGGCAATGAAATTCTTTTGGCTTTTTCTGTTAACTTATCTGTTAACTGCCTGTAACTTTCCGGGTTAAAAAGCCCTTTCTTCACAGATTTATTCCTGTTTTTCAATTCTTAACTGATGAATATAGTCTTTTCCTTCACTTTGTTTAAGTAAAAAATATACCCGGAATATACCATTTTTTGTGCTTAGATTTCCGATTACATATTTTGCTCCCTCTTTTCCTCCCTGATGAATAATATTGAAGCCCACAGGTGTATATACACTGAAGAAATTGCCTACAATCTGTTGAGCCTGGGCTTTACTGTATACATTGTCGCTTTCGGGAACCACCAACTCAACATTTTGATTAAAAAATTCAGACAGGTTTTTTGAATTTCCCGATTTCAGGCTGACAATTATCTGTTCAGGCACTTGTCCGGTTCCAACTAACGAATAGATCATCAATCCCGTAAAAAGGAATATCACAAATAGTGATTTTTTTAATGAAAGCATATTTTTAACTTTATTGAAATATTCAATCTTTAAAGCATACAAAAACTATGCAAATATTTTTAAGGCTCTTAATAAATTGTAAATTTAAGAAATTATAAATTCATTTAACTTAGTTATGCTAAAATGAAGGTTACTTTTTTGCATCAGTTGGCTCGACTTTTGTGCATAGAAAAAATTTACCGGGCATTCACTATTATTAAAGGCAAACCTTATCATCACGATTAATGTGTTTTTAAAAATTAATAAATATAGCTTTCTGATTATAGCCGTTATACTCTTTGTGGCAGCGGCATTTTTTGAAAACGGGTTACTTAAAAAACATCCCGAAAAATATTTAATCGAAGAGTTCAGGGAGAAGCTGCATAAAAATGAAAAGGCACTGTCAGATTATGTAAAAAAGGTTGCCGGCCTGGTTACAGCCGATGATTTTGACGGAGATATTCAAAAATGCAGGGAAAGCAAAAAAAAGTTCCGGCGAGGGAAAGGGTTTAGCTGTTTAGTCTATATAAATGGAAAGTTGAAGTATTGGTCCGACAGGGTGGTCTCTTTTTATGAAAATGATTTTGATGCAGGCGAAGGGGTGATCCGGTTGCCTAATGGTTTTTTTCTTGTAAAGAGATTAGAGGTCGACAGTATTAATATTTATGGACTGCATCTTATAAAAAACAATTACACTTATGAGAATAAATATCTGCTGAATTCATACAGTAATACATATAGTCTGCCCGGCGAATTCAAATTGGAGGAGGGCAGTGAAGATGATTTATATCCGATCTACAGCATCGGCGGAGATTATCTCTTTTCTGTTTACCCGGGAGGAGAGTATTTATGTACCACGGGGCAACTTTACTTTCCGGGATTTATCTATTTTGTCGGGTTATTAATACTGTTGCTTTTTTTCAGAAGAACTTTTACGGAGTCTGATGCTTCTTTTCTTTTTAAGCTTTTTTCTCTTGCCATTGCGCTTTTTCTTGTCTATTGGCTTCATCTTATTTTTCAGATCCCGAAAGTGTTTTTTCATCTTGAGTTTTTTAGTCCTTCGGTATTTGCACTTAACAGCTGGCTTCCCTCATTGGGCGATTTCTTTCTGTTGTCGCTCTTTTTTCTATTCTGGATGTTCAATTTCGGGAGAGATATGGATATTGATAAGATGCAGAAAGACTTCCTTCTTCCACGTAAATTGATATTCGGATTGCTTTTGCTATTTAACGGAAGTTCCTATCTGCTGATCCATTTCTATATACATGAATTGATTTATAACTCCACCATTTCATTCTCTCTCAATAGTATAATTGAGATTTCAGCACAAAGTGTATTGGGGATTTTTTCAACAGGCCTGCTTATTTTAGCCGTGATATTTTTCACTATCAAAGTAATTAACTGCTCGAAAAATGATTTCAAATTGAGTGAGCTTACAATTATTATTTTGCTGATATCACTCTTTTTGGCTGCAATACAATATATCTCAACAAGGAATATATATTATGGTGCGATTTTATTTTTTGCAGCCTCGTCAATATTGGCTGCTCTTTTAAGCAAGCGTTATCTTCAGCAGTACACACTTAGTTATCTGATAATATTTGTATCTGTAGCTTCTATATACTCATTAATGGTTTTTTACACTACAATTGCGGAAAAACAACATGATGAGCAAAAATTATTAGCAGTTACCTTAGTGGCTGAGCGGGATCCCGCGGCAGAGGTTTTTCTTGTCGAAATTCAGGAACAGATAAGCACTGACCCTGAAATTCCGAGACTCCTGATAGAAGAAGAGGGCTTAATTGATCATCTGCAACAAACCTATTTTAACGGCTATTTCCGGCAGTATGATGTCAGGTTTTTTGTTTGCACCGGTGCCGACAGCCTTTTTATTGAAATGGACAAAAGGATGGCTCCATGTATCGATTTTTTTGAGGATATGATTGAGACACAAGGTGAAAGAATAAAAAGAACCAACTTTTATTTTATGGACAATATGAATGGGAGGATATCATATACCGGGTGGCTTCACTATCCTCTCTCGTCTGAGGCAAGGGGTGTTTCGATCTTTATGGAGCTGAACTCCGAATTGTTGTTTGAAGGGATAGGATTTCCTGAGTTGTTGATGGATAAGTCATTGGCTAAACCGGAAAATTATAAAAAATTTGATTATGCAAAATATTATGGCGGGGAGATGACCGATAAACATGGTGATTATAATTATAATTATTATGTATATTCTTATCCTGCTTCTGTCAATGAGTTTGAGTATAAGGTATGGGACGGCATGGAACATCTGATTTATCATACCCGGCAAGACAATTATGTAATTGTTTCAAGAGAGCTTTTTACCTTTATAGACTATCTGATCTCATTTCCATATCTTTTTGTTTTTTATCTTTTGTCAATTCTTTTTTTCCTTTTTATCGGCAGTAGTTCTTTACGCAAAAGATCAATAAAGTTTGATCTTAAATTCAGGATTCAGGCTTCAATTATCTCTATTGTTTTTATATCTCTCCTTATGGTGGCTATTGCTACGGTCTGGTATAATGTAAAGGAGTATAAGGAGAAACATCAAAATGACCTGAATGAGAAAATGATCTCGATTGCCGGAGAGATTGATATCAGATTGGAAGATGCAGATAAGATGAGCAGTGAGTTGGTTAACCAGCTTAATCGTGAAGCATCACGGCTTTCAAATGTTTTTCGTACGGATATAAATATTTATAATACTGATGGCAGGCTGATTGCTTCTTCACGTCCGGAAATTTTTGACAGGGGACTTATTTCCGAGGCAATGAACTCAAAAGCATTTTATGAGATTTTTAAAAATTATCAGATTAACTATTCTCAGCCCGAGAAGATCGGGAAGATGTCATACCTTTCTGCTTACAGGCCTGTCATTAATAATTCGGGAGATTACTTAGGGGTTATTAATCTGCCCTATTTTATCAGTCAGGACAGATATAGCCAGGAGCTCTCCACCATAATTGTGGCATTTATTAACTTATATGTTCTTTTACTTTTGGTAAGTATTATTGTTGCAGTGTTTATCTCAAGTCAGATTACAAAACCTTTGGTCCTGATCCAGGAGAATCTTCGTAAAATGGAGTTGGGAAAACGCAACGAACCAATCTATTATGAAAAAAATGATGAGATCGGAAGCCTTGTCAAGGAGTATAATAAAAAGGTTGATGAGCTTGCGGTAAGTGCCGAATTGCTTGCCCGCTCCGAAAGAGAGTCTGCATGGAGAGAGATGGCCAAGCAAATTGCACATGAGATAAAAAACCCTCTTACGCCAATGAAGCTTAATATTCAGCATTTGCAAAGAACAAAAGGGAAAGGAAAAGAGTATGATGAATATATCGAAAAGGTTACATCAACTCTTATAGAGCAGATAGAAAACCTCTCTAACATTGCTACCGAGTTTTCTAATTTTGCTAAAATCCCGGTTGCAAGAACACAGGTTTTTAAACTTGCCGATCAGATTCAAAAAGTTATTGATCTGTTTGATAACTATCAGGTTGATATTGATTTTTATGTTAACGGTTTAGAATATCTTGAAGTTAATGTAGACAGGGAACAGTTTTCCAGGGCAATGATCAATTTAATGAAAAATGCCATTCAGTCTATCCCTCCTGAAAAGGCAGGAAGTGTTGTGATTATTCTTGATCGTCATGAGCATAAAGCCGTTATTTCTATTGCCGACAATGGTGAGGGAATAGCTGAAGAGCTTCGTGACCGGCTGTTCAGGCCAAGCTTTACGACCAAATCGAGCGGTATGGGGCTGGGGCTTGCAATTGTTAAGAGTATGGTAGAGAATTTTAAAGGACGTGTATGGTTTGAGACAAAAACAGGCGAAGGATCTGTTTTTTATATTGAGATACCTATTTGGGAAAACTGATGGTTGTTAATTTTTATTTATATGGTAACACTTTCATTTCGTGAAATTTCTGAAAGGCTGAAACAGGCCGATCTGCCTGAAACCGATATTGTGATTGGAATTGGCACAGGAGGTATTGTTCCTGCCGGCATAGTTGCATTTCATTTAAATGCAGAATTAAAAATAATGGTAATCAATTACCGGGATGAGACAAATAAGCCTTTATATGATAAACCTCTTGTAATTCAGAAGCCCGACAGCAGGTTTGAAGGGAAAAGAATTTTGCTGGTTGATGATGTGTCTGTTACGGGGAGTACCATGAAAAAAGCTTTGGAACAACTTAAAGGATTAAATGTGAAAACCTTGACAATGAAAGGAAAAGCTGATTATGTTCTTTTTCCTGAAATAAAAGATTGTGTTAACTGGCCATGGAAGCCTAATAAGCAATCATAACCGTGCCGGAACGTACCTCTCCGTTACCAAGTTCAAGTAAATATAGATAGTTGCCTGCAGGCAGGGTTCCTCTTCCTATAATCCATTTGTTGTCTGATGTTCCCCACCACCAGGCATCCTTGTCTGATCCCCAGTAGTCTAAGTTTCCATAATGCTGCTTTTCAAAAAGCTTGTTTCCTGCCCTGTCAAAGATCCGCATTATTGCATTTGGATATTTTTCGATACAGTAAACCTGGAAGAAGTCGTGTACACCGTCACCATTTGGAGAGAACCCCTCGGGAATGATTAATGAGCAGTCGGGATCAATATCGTCATAGCCGGGCACACCTCCGCAGTCGGTGTCGGGCAGTACGGTAATAATTACTTTTGCCTCATCGCAAAGCGACGGTATTCCCGAATCACAAATTCTGTAAACCAAACTGTCAACACCTACAAATTTGTTATCCGGCATATAATGGAAAGAGCCGTCACTGTTAAGCAGGACTGTACCGTTTGCCGGGTATTCAACAGGTATTGTTTCCAACTTAATTATATCGCCATCCGGGTCGCTGTCGTTCTTTAACAGGTTACCTGTCAGCGGATAACACTTTACGGTAAAGGTGTCATTTCTGGCTATCGGCGGATTGTTATAACCACCGATCCTGACAACCACCATTGCGGTATCACACATCGGCCCGCATGGAATGCCGTTATCACACACAGAGTAACTGAATTTATCCTGTCCTGAATTTCCCTGATAGGGGGTGTAGGTAATAACGCCCGACTGCTGATCAACTTTAACACTTCCGAAAGCCGGTTCATCTGTAATTTTCACGGAAGTTCTGTCGATCAATCCGTCTGTGTCATAGTCGTTTGCGGTGACGTCAATATTTACCGGCATATCGGGCATTGTGAAAGCCTCATCGTTGACTGCCACAGGAGGAGTATTCCCAAGAACGGTTACTTTTGCCGTGCAATAATTCTCATGTCCGCTTACATCAACTGCATACAGCTTAATGAAAACTTCTCCAAGGTCATTGCAGTCGAGTATATAGCGCTCAAGGAAGATATTGTCAACCCCGCACTTGTCATAACTGCTTTCGTGCAACTCTTCGGCAGTAAGAGTGTAAGTCCCCGTTTCGTTGAGCGTTACCGTGATATCCCGGCAGAAGACATCCGGAGGAATTGTGTCGGCAAGATTGATGATTTGCATACAGCTGTCGGTATTTCCGCACAGGTCGGCAATTCTGTACCAACGTGTTACCTCAATAGTGTTTGAGGTGACGTTACGGGTTTCCCTGATTTTAAATGAGGATGAATCGATGGCACAGTTGTCATCTATTTTACCTCCCGCAGCAATAAATTGATCAAGCGTAGCCGGTAAAGAGAGAATATCAGGGCATTCATAATCTTTATCCGGCGGACAGCTGATTTGAGGCGGAACCGGGTCATTTACCTCTATTTTCTGGTTGCACTCAACCGTAAAACCGCATGAGTCGGTTATCTGATAAGTGCGTATTATTTCTGCCGGACAACCATTTCCGCTGATTTTTTCACTTACCGTAAAGGTGGAGGGATTGATCTTTCCGTTATCGACTATTTTTCCTCCCTCTTTTATGAAATCATCAAGTGTGAGGAGCGGAGCGGGAATATCTTCCGGACAAACAACAAAGATGTCGGGAGGGCATATAATCTCCGGAGGTGCAATATCGCCTTTGAATACTTTATGGGTACAGATGTCACTATTACCACAAAAATCTAAAATAATATAAGTGTAAATATAGACTTCAGAGCAGCTGCCTATATCGGAGTCTGTTGAAATCCACCGGAATGAATTTTCATCAACAGCACAATTGTCGGATGCATCTCCTCCTGCCTCTCTGAACCTGTCGAATGAGTCGAATGGTTCGGGAGTAGCTTCATTTATGGTGATATAGATATCGGGCGGACAACTTAGCAGCGGCGGTATGGTATCATTTACGGTTACTACCCAGATAAATGTGTCAATATTTCCGCAATAATCTTCAATAATATAAGTTGTTGTATATACTCTTGGGCAAATATCTTCGCCGGATACCGTTTCCCGCAATATTCTGAAAGTACCCGGGTCAACCCCGCAATTATCTGTTACAACCCCTCCCAGTTCAATAAAGTCGGAATATGAATTCATTAATGTAAGAGGTGTACATTCGGTAACCGTATCATTTGGCCATTTAATAAATTCCGGCGGAATAGTATCATTTATAATAATTTTTTGAACGGTTTCAGAATAATTATCGCAATTGTCTGTGAACCGGTAAGTTCTGAAGATTGTACGCGGACAGCTATCATCACTTGAAACATCGCCTTCCCAGGTCATTTTAAATTCACCGCAATTTTCAATTACAAGTCCGCCATCTTTTGCAAACTCCTGATAACTTGTATAAGGATCGGGTATTTTGCAGGCATCGGTAAGATC
>CAZLZJ010000031.1:0-1585 GCA_964563975.1 uncultured Prolixibacteraceae bacterium | reverse complement strand
GGAGGTGTCAGATCGTTGACAACAATAAGCTGCGAACAGGTAAGGATATTTTCACACGAATCTTTTACTGAGTAAGTGCGGGTTATTGTAGCCGGGCAATGACCGGAAACAATTTGCCCTGTCAAAGCAAATGTTGATATATCAACTCCGCAAGAGCTGTATGCAGATCCTCCGTCATCAGTAAATTCAGTGAAACCGGCATATGGTGGCGGAACCTCGTCAAAACATTCAACCTCAATCTGTGGGGGGCATTCCATACCGGCATTGAGAGCACTGACTTCAATTTTAACAGTCAATTCAGCCTCGCAACCGTTATTGTCTGTAACAATAACATTATATGTGCCTTCGTAAAGATTTTCAATGTCTTCAGTGACAGCTCCATTACTCCATTGGTATGTGTAGGGAGAGGTTCCTCCTTCCACTGTCAGATCAATACTGCCGACAGGCAGGTTGCTATATCCCACATCTACGTGAGTTTCAGAAAGGATCAGCTCTTCGGGTTGTGTAACTTCAGCTTCAATTGTGCCGGTGCAGCCATTTGCATCAGTAACGGTTACATTATATATACCTGCAATAAGATTGTTTATCTCCTCACCGGACTCTCCATTGCTCCACAAGTAATTGAATGGTGCAGTTCCTCCAAGAATATTCAGGCTTACAGACCCTGTAGCATTTCCAAAGCAGTCAACATGGACAATATCAGCATTAAGTACAACAGGCTCATGTTTAATCAGTTCAAATGTATCTCTTTGAGTACATCCTATACTGTCGGTTACAATAACTGTATATATTCCTTCAGACAGGTTAATAATATCTTTTGTTGTTTCACCGTTACTCCATTCATAAGTGAAAGGAGCTATTCCTCCGGTTACGGTAATATTAACAGATCCGTCATTTTCGCCATCACAGCCTATATCATTAACCTCTCCGCTGATAATAATTTCCGGGCTCACTATCAGATTCAACCTGATAGTATCGCCACATTCCTGTTCGCTTGTTATAATATAGTCGTAGGTTCCCGATTCAGTATAAGTTTCCCCGTCTCCGTCAGTCCAGGTAAACTCATTACAAGCCGTTTCAGTTATTTCAACAATTGAGCCGTAGTTAACGGTGAGGCTTAGCCGCAGAGTGTCATTGCATCCATGTTCATTTTGAGTAATATAATCATAAATACCTGATTTATTGTATGTCTCCCCATCTCCATCAGTCCATGTGTATTCATTGCAGGCTGTTACAAAAACTTCATTAAATGAACTGTAATTTATTGTGAGGTCAAGTCGCATTATCGAATCACAGCCATATATATTTTTTGTACTATAGAAATATGTTCCCGATTCAGTGTAAGTTTCTCCGTCTCCGTCATGCCAGGTAAACTCATCACAGGCTGTTTCAGCTATCTCGATAAATGAGCCGTAGTTAACGGTGAGGTTTAGCCGCAGAGTGTCATTGCATCCATATTCATTTTGCGTAAAATGATTATATACTCCTGATGCTGTATATTTTTGCCCGTCTCCGTCATACCAGATGTACTCATCACAGGCTGTTACTGAGATTGTCCGGAAAGTTCCATTGTCATCTTGTTCTA
>CAZLZJ010000030.1:0-25204 GCA_964563975.1 uncultured Prolixibacteraceae bacterium | reverse complement strand
TTATTATTGATTCAAAATATAAAGAATTTTAACAAAAATAACCGGTCCTATTTTTCTCTGGTGGTTAAATAATTCATTAATTCAATCAGAGAGTTTCTTGCATCGGTTTCGGGAAACTCCATCAAAGCCTTCACTGCATTATCTTTAAATTCATTCATCTTGTTTGTGGCATATTCAAGCCCCCCCTTTTCTTTTACCAGCTCTATAATTTCATTCACCACAGTAAGATTTTTATTTTTCCTTTTTATCAATCGTAAAATCCTGCTACGCTCGGAAGAATCTGAATTTCTTATAACATAAAGCAGAGGGAGCGTAATTTTTTTCTCCTTAATATCGTTTCCGGTAGGCTTGCCTATTATACTCTTTCTCTGATAATCGAAAATATCATCTTTTATTTGAAAAGCAATCCCTGCATCCTGTCCGATTTTATACATCCTCACGGATAGCTCTTCATCATCTGTAACTGAAGCAGTTCCTATTGCCATACTGGTTGCAATCAGAGATGCAGTTTTTTTTCTGATAATCTCAAAATATGTTTCTTCATCAATATCTAATTTACGGCTTTTTTTAACCTGTAAAATCTCTCCTTCGCTCATCTCCTTGACAGCGCGAGATATTAAATGAAGAAAATTATACTTTTTATGTTCCAATTGTAAAAGTAATCCTTTTGCCAGGATATAATCACCTACTAATACAGCAAGTTTATTTTTCCATAATGCATTAATTGAGAAGGTTCCCCTTCGTTCATACGATTCGTCAACAACATCGTCGTGAATCAAGGTAGCTGAATGTAATAATTCTACCGAGCAAGCTGCAAGTTGTGAAGACTCATTGGGCTCACCATGAAGTCTGGCTGACAAAAAAACAAAAACCGGTCTAAGCTGCTTACCCTTCGTTCTATATAAAAAATTCAATATTGTACCTAACAGGGGTACATCACTTTGAATAGCTTTTTTATAATATAGCTCAAACTCTTTCAGCTCCTTTTTAATCGTATGTTTAATTCTATCTGTTTCTCCCATTGTTCTTCATACAATTTTTCATTTTAATCATCTAACATAGAATATTTAGTTGAATAAAAGAGCTGAATAAAAAATTTTATAACTTATAAATAAGAAATGGTTATTTGCTAAGCATATAAAACAATTGGAAATCTTTAATAATTTGTATATTTGCTGTTATTAAACACAATATGTATTAATGACAGAGTTCAATAAGCTGAATACGGAACGGTTAGATATTGCTGCGCAAATGCTTAAAGCAATTGCTCATCCAATGCGTATAGCTATTTTAAAACATTTGGAAGGAGGTAAAAAATTAAAAGTGTCTGAAATTCACAAGCTCCTTAATATCGAACAATCTACAACCTCACATCATCTTGGCATCCTAAAAAACAAAGGAGTTCTGTGTTCAAAACGTGAAGGAAAAAACACCTTTTATTACCTGAAACATAATATTTTAAGCAAAATTATTGATTGCCTTGAAATTTGCACTTGCGATTAATTTACAAAAAACCGGGTCAGAAGAAATATAACACCGTCATAATCTTTTTTCAATCTCCAAAAAAGTATTCATACTCTCTTTTGCAATAAATTTGCCCCCGGGAGAAAAGTCGAACACTTCAAGCGATATCCACCTTTTATAATTTAAATCCTTTAATGTCTGAAAAACAGGTATAAAATTGTCAGGAATTGCATCAGTGCGGATAAGTGTTCCATCCATATTCTGGACATGAATATGTTTTATATTATCATAATATTTTTTAATAAGGTCTGTCCAGGGTTCAGTTTCATCAAGTGTATTATGAAAATCAAACATTGAACTAATTGCAGGGTGTCCAATTTTCTTTACAATTGCCACAGCCTCCTCCAATGTATTAATAACATCGGTACTGCTCAATGGCAGCGATTCAATAAGAATGGTAATATTCCTATCTTTTGCATGGTCTGCAACCTGTGCCAATCCATCAGCAAAATAACCGGTTGCCTCTTTTACAGTAACTCCACCGGTAGTTCCCCTCTGATCAGGTGATCCAAACACCATAATCTCTCCTCCCAGATCACCACAAAAATCTATTAACTGATTTAAATAATTTATTGATTTCTGACGCAGCTCACTGTCAGGTGTAGTAAAATGCAGCCCATAAGGAGGCGGTGTATAGAGCCAATGCAATCCCGCACACACTATTCCTGCATTTTTCATATCGCTCACCATCTGTTTTCTCCGGCCGGCAGATATTTCCTGAACTCCATCCTTTACAAGAGTAAAAGATGCTACCTCAACACCATCATAACCAGCTTTCCCAATTATTTCGCACTGCTCCTGCCAACTGAAATCCTGAAGTATCTCGTTACACAATGCATATTTGAATATTCTGTCCTTATTCCTATCGCAAGCTGTCTGCAATCCACCTATTGCAAGTGTGCTTAATGCAGCTGCCGTTCTTTGTATAAAATCTCTCCGGTTATAGTACATATCATTAATAATAATTGACCAATTTTGACAAATTTAGATTAATTGTTTAATTAGTACAATAATTTTTACAACAAATTGAAATCATATAAAACAAACATCCGGTTAAAGTCAAAATAGAGGCTTTATCTGATAACTTCGAAAAATCAATAATATGAGACTTGTATTTGCAACAAATAACGGATATAAAATAGCAGAATTGCAGGCAATGCTTGGAAATAGTTTTAAATTATTGAGTCTGCACGATATTGGCTGCCTTGAAGAGATCCCTGAAGATCAACCTACTATAGAAGGGAATTCAAGGCAAAAGGCAACTTATATATACAAAAAATTTGGTTTCCCTTGTTTTGCTGATGATACGGCCCTTGAGATAGATGCTCTTAATGGTAATCCCGGTGTATTCTCCGCCCGTTATGCAGGAGAGAAAAAAGATTCTGATGCAAATATGGATAAAGTATTAAGCCAGCTTAAAAAAATAAATAACCGTAATGCCCGTTTTAGAACAGTTATAACTCTTATTATAAATGGTAAAGAGATACTCTTTGAAGGTATTGTTACCGGGGAAATAACCAAAATAAAAAAGGGTATTAAAGGATTTGGCTACGATCCTATTTTTATTCCGAAGGGATTCGATAAAACATTTGCAGAGATGCAGCCTGATGAAAAAAACAAAATAAGCCACCGCGGAAAAGCTGTGGAAAAATTAGTTCAATATTTAAAATCAATCTGAACCAAAAATATCTATATATGCACAGATCATTTTTAATAATTTTATTCCTCCTGATTTTAAGCCAGACTTTTGCACAAAGAAAACAGGGTAGCTGGAAAGATTATATGTCTTTCTCAAATGCCATAAAAGTTGCTGATGCAAAATCAAAAATATACTGTGCAACCGAAGGAGGATTGTTTTATATAGATAAAAATGATAAAAGTATTGGAAAATTTTCCCTGTTAAACGGACTGAATGACTTTGGAATAAAAGATATTGCCTATAATAATGCCAATGATATACTGGTAGTTGTCTATATAAACAGCAATATTGACCTGATTTATAATTCAAAAGTAATTAATATTCCGGATATTGCCCGTAAACAGATTACCGGTGATAAGGGCATTTATAATATCCTGCTGAAAGGGAATGAGGCATATCTTGCATGCGGATTCGGGATTGTAGTTTTAAATCTGGAAAAACATGAAATAAAGGATACCTATTTTATTGGTGATGAAGGGAGCCAACTGAAAGTAAACGATATAGAAATATTTGACTCATTTATATATGCAGCCACTGATGAAGGAATTCTCCGGGCAGATATTGACAACAGCAATCTGTTGGATTTCCGTAGTTGGGAAAAATTAAACAACATTCCTCATTCGAATAAAAAATTCAATCATCTGATTGTCCACAACGGATCATTAATGACCAACTACACGCCCGATAAATATAACGAAGATGAACTTTTCCTTTATAACGGATTGGAATGGGTACCAGTGCTTCCCCGGGTAAATTTCATCAGCGACATTCAAATATCGGGCAGTACCATGATTATAACGGGAAGAGCTGAAATCATATTTGTCGGGCCTGACAATAATATCAGTAAAATAACAGATAATTATAAATTTACTGACAAGGAAGTATCCACAATAAATCCTTTAAGTGCTTATATTGGAGATGATGGTTCAGTATGGGTGGCAGACTACGGGTTTGGCCTGGTTCAGATAAAAGAAAAGAATGCCGAATCTATTTTCCCCGAAGGGCCCGAAGAAAATAGAGTATATAGTTTAAACTCAAATAACGGAGACCTGTGGTTGGTTCCGGGAGGCAGAAGTAATTCATGGGATAACACCTGGCAGTTGCCAAGAATTGAATTACTAAGAGAGGGCAGATGGTCAGCTTTCTCAAAAATTAACTTTCCTGAATTAGACGGTTTTTTCGATATTGTCTCCATTGCCATTGACCCTGCAGACCCAAACCATTTTTTTGCCGGTAGCTGGGGAGGAGGTATTTTAGAATTCAGAAACAATAAGCTTATTAAACGATATACCGATAATAACAGTCCTCTTCAAAGTGCCCTGCCGGATCAACCGGGTGAGCCTTATATCAGAATTGGAGGTATGGATTTCGACTCACAAGGCAATTTATGGATCACTAATTCAGAGGTTGCTGAAAATCTTCATATGATGTCTCCTACGGGCGATTGGAAATCATTTGTTTTACCCGAGATTGCCAAAATTAAAAGTATCGGACCACTTATTGTAACTCAAAATGATGACAAATGGATAATGGTGCCCAGGGGCAACGATCTTTATGTTACAGATAAAACAGGATCGCAGAAAAAGGCCCTGCAGCTAATATCCTATTTCAATAACGGCCAAAAGGAGTTTTTTAACAGAATGAATGATGTCTACTGTATCACTGAAGACCTGGAAGGAGAGATATGGATAGGTACTTCAAAAGGAGTTGCGGTTTATTCAAATCCAAAACAGATATGGAATACTGAAGATTTTTATGCAAGACAACCAAGCCCTGACCTTAACGATGGCCTCTATCATCCGTTACTGGAAACTGAAACTGTTACTGCAATAGCCACTGACGGAGCTAATCGTAAATGGATAGGTACAAAAGGTTCAGGAGTTTATCTTATATCAGCAAACGGGGAAAAAGAGATTTTGCACTTCACCTCCGAAAACAGCCCGCTAATTTCCAACACCATAACAACAATTGCTGTTAATCAGATTTCAGGTGAAGTATTTTTTGGTACCTCAAAAGGACTATTATCCTACCAGGGAGATGCTATCAGTGGAGATGAGTCTTTTACCAATGTTTATGTCTATCCGAATCCTGTCAGGGAAAATTGGGACGGCCCTGTCACTATAACCGGATTAATGAAAAATACAGATATCAGGATTACAGATATTTCAGGAAATCTGGTATATAAAACAACCTCTATGGGAGGACAGGCAATCTGGGATGGTAAAAATCTGAATGGCAACCGTGTTAAAACAGGGGTATATCTGGTTTTTTGCATCGGAAAAAAAGGTGAAAAAACTCATATCGAAAAACTTTTATTTATAAACTAATTTAAAATGTTGGTTTCCGGCGAAGGAATAGTATTGAGTTACAGAAAATATGGAGATAATAGCCTTATTATCACTATTTATACTAAAAATACCGGACGACAGTCATTTATCCTTAATAGCTCAAAAAGAGGTAAAAGCAGAGGGGTAAAAGGACCTGTACAACCTCTCTGCCTTGTTGAAATTGTGGCATACCATAAAGAATCCAGAGAAATACAAAGAATAAAAGAGATAAAAAATAGTCCGGTTTATCAAAGTATACCTTTCAACATAAGCAAATCATCACAAATACTCTTTCTGGCAGAAATTTTAAATAAAACATTGCGGGAACAGGAAAGCAATCCGCTGTTATTTAACTTCATAAAAAACTCTTTAATATATTTGGATCTAAATGAAAATCCTCTGCCGGATTTTCATCTTTACTTCCTGTTCCGGCTTACAGAGTATCTTGGATTTCTACCCGATACAGATAAAAACTGCCAAAATAGCTGGTTTGATTTAGAAAAAGGAACAGTGGTTAAAAATAAGCCACTGCATCCTTATTATCTAAACACCGAGGCAACAAAAGCTTTTTGCAGCTTAGGCAATATTAAAATAGGGGAACTGGAAAATTTTAAAATATCGCGAATACTCCGCAACCATCTAATTGTAAAACTATTGGATTATTATCATCTACATTTCGAATATCTTGGTGAAGTTAAATCACTGAAAGTTTTACAAGAAATTTTTTCCTGAAATAACAGTTTTGGTACTATAACAGCTAATTACTCTTTAAAAACAAAAGCTTCATAAGTGAATATTTCAGCATCTTTCCATCCATCCCATCCTAATCCTGCCTTATCACGCGCACAATAACCAAGAAATTCGTTGCGGTTCCAACCCGTTTTTGTGGCTACCTGTGGAAGAAAGGTCCCCGAATTCATATCTTTCCTAATATAGATACCATGTTTTCCAAGAACAATTTCTTCAATATTATCTATCTTTTTAAGTGGTGACAAAACAGAAATTTCAAGCTTCATTTTTTCTAACTCACCGGGTTCAGGATTATCGAAACGATAATCACATGCAGCTGAAACTGCAACATTTTGAACTAAATCATTTAATATCTGGTCACTTTTAAAATTTCCTATACATCCCCGTAATTCGTCTTCAATATAGATACTCACAAAAACTCCGGTTTTTTGTAATAATATCCCATTAGAATATGGAGATTCACAACCCGGCTTTTCACCGGTTTTAACAAAGTGTGAAATTGCTTTTCTGGCTTTCGTAAGGAGCTCTTTTTGTTCTTCCCGGGAGATTGAAAATACTGTTTCCCTGTCATAGGCAGCAATAGCCCAATACCCCACTACACGGCTTTTATCGCCATATATGTCAGAATCACCCGAGTTTTGATAATCTACCTTAAAATAGTCTACTTCCCTGTTTTCTGTAAGATATAGCAATGTCAATACAGATGTCCACCCGCATAATGAGGTAGCCAGCTGCCGAATACTCTTTTTTTCATTTTTATCCAGAGTTTTCAATAACTCTTTGGGTTTATTCAAACATATGGCATCTGCTGTAATCAGGTCATTTTTAACTGCATCATCGTAAGAAGGATAATGAGAAAAGTCTGTGCTGATCACAAAAAGATTTTCCGGCGTGAACCATTTTTCCAAAACTTTTGCAATCTTTTCACAATCTGCACTATTGTTTGTTCCAATAATTAAAGGAACTAATAAAAATTTATTTTTCAACTTATATTGAAGAAAAGGAAGCTGTACCTCTAAGCTGTGCTCATAAAGATGAGCATCATCATTCCGGCAAAATACTTTATCCGTTTTCAGCAATTCACCGGCAAGCATATTATCAACTTCAATCTCACCAAGCGGGGTAACATAATTCCCTGAATCATACACAGCTGCTCCCCTAAAACGAAACTGATGACTTGAAGCTAAAATAAAAACTTTTTCATAATTTACATTTTCGGGAATCTGGTTAAATGCAGAAGCTGCTACCTTCCCGCTAAACACATAACCTGCATGAGGTGAAATTATAACACGTAATCCCTTTTCACTCACCTTCCCTTTAGCTTTTTTAAAAAGGTCGGCAAGCTGATTTTTAAGACTGTTTCCGGATCCGGGATAAAAAGTATTAGCATAAGCAGGTTCTCTGTTTTTTTTCTGTTTTTTAAACGGCTGATCTATTATTGACATATAAAAATTATTTATATCTATTCAAAGTTACTAAATTGAAACAAAACAACCATAATTAATCACTTTTCAAGTTGCAAACAACCGGCTGTGGAAAACTTATTTATTAATTTAAACATAGAATCTTGCTTTTCTCTATATTTGATGTAGAAAAATAGAAAATCATATTAACTATGAAGAGAGTAGTAATTTTCGCATTAATGCTTGGAATGGCATTTACAGCATGCAAATCAAAAAAGGAGGTGGCCCAGTCGCCCTACACAACAGATCCTTCGAAACAACCAAAAGTTTTTTCGGTGCCGGCTGCCGACAAACCTGCCGAAACAGTTAAAGAAGAGCCAAAAATTGCAGAAAAACAACCTGTTGCCATGCGTAAAGAGCAGGTGACTTTTACCAGCCAGACAGATAAAGAGCAAAATGAAATAAACTCTTTTTTTGTGATCCTGGGATCTTTCAGCCAATTGGATAATGCAAGAAATTTCAGGGAAACACTTTTAAATCAAGGTTTTACTCCTATTATCCTTCACAGTGAAACCGGGTATTACAGGGTATGTGTCAACTCATATCAATTTGAAGGCGAAGCAAGAACCCGGGTTGCGCAAATACGTCAATCATTTCCTCAATACTCAGATGTTTGGCTGCTGATTAAAAATTAGGTTTTCCGCACATATTAAAATATAAGATTACTGAAGTTTATAACTCTGTAAATTATATTATTATTCCCGTATTGGATTGTTATTAAAATATTCAGTACGGGAATAATTTATTAAAATAGTTTTTTATCCATCTGATGATTTGAATATTTTGTAAGAAATGAGTATTACATTTGCAGCTTACAAACCGATGCTTTATTTTTATAAAGATGACAAATAAAGAAAAACAAATAGTTCTCGACAAGCGTTATTTAAAAATGGCAATGATCTGGGCTCAAAATTCATATTGTAAACGTCGTAAAGTTGGTGCAATAATTGTTAAAGATAAGATGATAATCTCTGACGGTTATAACGGCACCCCTTCAGGATTCGAAAATATTTGTGAAGACGAGCTTAATAATACAAAGCCATATGTATTGCATGCGGAAGCAAATGCTATAACTAAAGTGGCCAAGTCGAATAACAGCAGTGCGGGATCAACTCTCTACGTAACCTCTTCGCCATGTCTGGAATGCTCAAAATTAATTATCCAGGCCGGGATAAAAAGAGTTGTTTTTACTGAAAATTACAGGATTGATGATGGTGTTGAACTCCTCATAAGAGCCGGGATTGAAGTCAATCAAGTTAAATTGCAGAATATAGGAGATCTGTTGAATGAATAAAAAGACCTGGGTTTATTTTCCTCTTGTAATTATTTTATCTGTAATTACCGGCATAATTCTTGGAAATAGGTTAAAAAATAGAAACCAGCCGGTTTTTTACCCAATGGCCCTGCATAAAACCAATAAACTTACAACTATCCTGCAATTAATAGAAGATGGATATGTTGATACAGTTGATATCAACGAAGTAATTGAAAAAACAATACCTCAAATGCTTGAAAACCTGGACCCTCATACTGCATATATCCCGGCAAAGTACATGCAGGAGGTTGAAGAAGAAATGAGAGGAAATTTCTCAGGGATAGGCGTACAGTTTTCAATTCAGGAGGATACCGTTAGGGTAGTTGAAGTTATTTCAGGAGGTCCCTCAAGCAAGGTGGGAATAGTTCCGGGCGATAAAATAATCAGTGTAAACGACTCAGTTATTGCAGGTGTTAATATTAACAACAACGCTGTTCTTAAACTGCTCAGAGGAAAAAAGAATACCAGGGTATCCGTAGGCATTCTCAGAAAAAGCATTAATAAAATAATGGATTTTGAAATTACACGTGATGACATACCGCTATTTAGTGTTGATGTCACCTATATGATTGATGATCAAACAGGATTTTTAAAAATCAGTCGTTTTTCTGACAAAACCTATAATGAATTTATGGAGGGTATGCAGAAATTAAATAGATCAGGTGCCAAAAAAATAATCATCGATCTCAGGCAAAATCCGGGAGGGTCTTTAGGAAGTGTATTACAAATTGTAGATGAATTTCTTAATAAAAATGAGGATATCCTGTATACAGAAGGGTTGAACTCAAAAAGAAAAACCTACTCTTCTTCAGGAAAAAATTCATGGAACGATAAGCAAGTGTTTATTTTAATAGATGAATTCTCGGCTTCGGCAAGTGAAATTTTTGCCGGTGCTCTTCAGGATAATGATAGAGCAGTAGTAATTGGAAGAAGATCTTTTGGAAAAGGGCTGGTACAGGAACAAATACCATTAATGGACGGGTCTGCCCTGCGTCTTACAGTTGCCCGTTTTTATACCCCCAGCGGAAGATGTATCCAAAAATCATATGAAAACGGAAATGAAGATTATTATAATGATCTCTATTCACGTTTCAATCATAAAGAGCAACTTCATGCAGACAGCATTCATTTTAACGATTCACTCAAATATTACACTAAAAGCGGGCGCACAGTATATGGAGGTGGTGGTATAATGCCCGATATATTTGTACCTCTTGATACCACGGGAAACTCGAAATATTTTAATCAAATTTTTCATAAAGGCCTGATATATTCATTTGCTTATATTTGGGCTGATAATAACAGGGAAATTCTTTCAAATTTAAAATCATTTAAAGAGCTTGAAAATTATCTTGACAAACAAAATATTATTGACAGCTTCATTAAATATGCAGAAGAAAGAGGAGTACGAAAAGATCCCGAAGGATTAAAAATTTCAGGTGAAATCATTATTACACAACTTAAAGCCTATATTGCAAGAAATATAATAGGCGAAGAGGGCTTTTATCCGATTATTGAAAAAATTGATAATACTCTTCAAAAAGCCATTGAAGCATCCCGCAAGGAGACCTTAGTGGAAAATCTGAGTGCTCAATGATATTTTACTTCTTATTTTGAAATCTCCAGCATACGCTCAATTGGAATGCGTGCTTTTGATATTATTTCTTCTGATAATACAATTTCGGGCTGTTCATACTTCATGCACAAATAGAGCTTCTTCATTGTGTTCAGCTTCATAAAAAAACAGTCATTACATCCGCAAGTGGAGTCAACTGAAGGTGCAGGAATAAAAATTTTATCCGGACAAGATTTTGTCATCTGATGAAAAATACCGCTTTCAGTTGCAACAATAAACTTATTTACCTTACTCTTTTTTATATAATTCAACAGTGAAGCTGTAGACCCGACATGTTTTGCAACAAGCAGTACGGGTTTCTCGCATTCAGGATGGGCAATAAACTCGGCATCAGGATATAAATCCATTAGTTCAATAATCTTTTCAAGTGAATATTTTTCATGAACCATACATGCACCATCCCACAATACCATATTTCTGCCGGTAATATTATTAATATAATTTCCAAGATTCTTATCAGGTGCAAAAATCAGTTTTTCATCTTCAGGAAAACTTTCAACAATCTTTTTTGCATTGGCTGATGTACAAATAATATCCGACATGGTTTTTAATGCTGCAGTAGCATTAATATAGGTAATCACTTTGTGATCGGGATATTGTGCTTTAAATCCTGCAAAATCTTCAGCTAAGGCAGACTCTGCCAACGAACAAGATGCATTCAAATCAGGTAAAATAACTTTTTTTGCAGGATTTAATATTTTAGCTGTCTCAGCCATAAAATGGACTCCAACAAATACAATCAGATCGGCATCAGTAGAAGCTGCTGCCTGTGCCAACCCTAAGCTGTCTCCCACATGGTCGGCAATGTCCTGCAACTCTCCATCTACATAATAGTGGCTTAAAATAATTGCATTCTTCTCTTTTCTTAACCTGTTTATCTCACTAATAAGATCTGTTCCATGGTCAATTTCCTCATCAATGAAACCCCTGTTTTGTATCATCTGATCAATTTTTTCTTGCTCCATAACTTTTTAATCTTATACCTTCGAAAATTGCAGCAAAATTAAAAAATCATCTAAATAAAACAGTTTTTTGTCTTAATTTATTTTAATTACTTTCTTAATATAATTTAATGTTTTTCATTTCTAACGATTTCACCAGCATATTGTAGTCAGCTACATTAAGATTATTATTGCTGATAAAAGCAGCAGGAAGTATTACTATACGGAAATACTGATTCAAAGCTTCACCGGGCAGTAATGTTTCAAGATCGATAGTACCTTCCAAAAATATCTGTACATCAGCATATGTATAATCATAATTATACTGAAGCACACCCTCATCCAATACAACTGTCTGCGGCAACAACCTCCAAATATCAATTGGATCTCCATAATTATTTGTCATCTGTTCCCATAAAATATATACCAGCACCACATCACTGTCATACACCGTTATATTACCGGGAAACTGAAAATAGAGAGTATATTCATTTTCGGAAGTAAAATCTCCTGAACCATTAAAAACCAATCCAATAAAAGAGTCACCATCTTTACCATCCTGCCCGTCCTTTCCATCAATTCCGGGATATCCCGGTTCTCCCCTGCAACCGGCTAATAATGCAAATAATATCAATAATAAAAACTTAAAAAACTGTTTCATAAATAATTAAGTTAAAATTAAAAATCATTCACCCATAGAATATTTGCTTTTTCATCCTTAATAGACTTAAAAAATATTTGATCTGTTAACAAGATTAATGCCAATTATTAATCTATGCAAGATAATGCTAAAATTCATAGTCCTGTCAACATTCCCTTTTCCATAACGATATATTTATATAGAAATAATCATAAAGGCAGTTATTAAAAATATTTAATCTGTAACTCTGTAATCAGGCCTGAGATTTCCATATCCTTTAACTATCTCTTCTAATGTCTGATTGACTTCTAAAATAGTTTCAGCACGAAGAAGCCTGATTTTTAATTCTCTGAAACGGGGAAGCCCCGGAAAATATCTGGCAAAATGGCGACGCATAATCATAATACCTGCCCTTTCACTCTCTTTCCATTCTACATTCATCAGTAGTTGTTCTTTTACATTTTTAACCACCTCAGATACCAATGGTGCGGAAAGTACTTCACCGGTCTTCATAAAATGTTTGATCTCTTTAAAAATCCATGGGCGGCCAATTGCAGCCCTGCCAATCATAAGACCATCCACACCTGTTTGTTCTAACAAAACTTTTGCCTTTTCACCACTTGTTATATCTCCATTTCCAATAACCGGAATTCTTATATCCGGATGGTTTTTTACCTTACCTATCATATCCCAGTCGGAACTCCCCTTATAAAGCTGGTCGCGAGTCCTTCCATGTATGGCAATTGCTGCAATACCTGCATCCTGCAAGCGAAGTGCAGCCTCTATTACCGGTTTATCTGTTTCTGACCACCCTAATCTGGTTTTTGCAGTAACAGGTAATTTTACAGCCTTAACAACTTCGGCTGCCATCTCCTGCATTTTAGACAGGTCCTTCAGCAAGGCTGCTCCGGCACCATGACGGATTATTTTTTTCATGGGGCAACCAAAATTCAGATCAATAAAATCAGGTTGAAACTCTTCAACAACCTTTGCGGCATAAACCATGGAACTAATATTATGACCGTATATCTGAATAGCTGCAGGCCTGTCAAAGCTGAATAAAACCATCTTCTCTTTTGTTTTTTTTACTTCTCTCACCAAGGCTTCAGATGAGATAAATTCAGTGTACAAAATATCTGCCCCAAACTTTTTACACATCCATCTAAAAGATTTATATGTAACATCTTCCATGGGAGCCAAAAATAGAGGAGTATCTTCCAGATTAAGATTACCAATCTTCATACAGTTGGAATTTAATTATTAAAACCACAGATGCTCAATTGAATTTTATCCCTATGGATAATAGAGTTATGCAACCCGGTGATCTGTAAAACAGATTGATCAATGTTTTATCTCAACCGGGTCGATTATCAGAACAGCCTGCTGCATTTATTGCAAATATTTTGAATATGTAATTACCAGGCGAATACCGGCCTTGCTGCTGCCACCCTTAAGAACAACCCTTTTAGCTTCACTGTTTTTGAAAGCCGTAGTTAAATAGAACCCTAAATTATCTATCTCCCCGTTTATGATTTTTTGAAGATGCTGTGTAATATTAAAACTATAAGTATAATTTTTAGTATTCAGTACACCGCCTCCAAAAAAAGCATAATCAGCAGGTAAATACTCTTTGCCATCTTTTATATATGTAAAAAGAAGCCTGGAAGGAGGAGGATAATGCTCAATATCAGAGACAATTGTATCAACCTGAAAAATTAATAATGCCCTGTTTATGGCAGTATTAACAGAATCTTTCCATAATGAGAGCTTATCTATAAAAATTTTTGACTTCAATCCTCCTGTTGTCTGAACATAGATAAGTGAATCGCCCGGCCCTGTATCATTATCCAGATTAAACTCAAAGGGAGTTCCTGAATAATCGTGAGTTATAGAATTTACTCTTGCACTTAAATTGCTTATAACATAAGCATTATAAAGGGTGTCCGTTTTTTCCGCTTCTTTATTTTCATCATTGTTATAATAAACAAGGAGAGCTGATCCCTGGAAAGACTCCTCTGATGCAGCTTCAAGGGTTAGAATTGTACCCCCGTCGGGATCATCCTTTTCAGCTTCAAAATACAATCCTTTAAAAAATTCAAGAAAAACATCATTACTTTTTGTTATTGAAGGATCAACATTTATCAATTTTTCGCCTAATGAAATATCTAACGGAATCTGTAATAACTGAATTAAAGTATCTCCCTTGACACTATCCCTTTCAACCTCCGGTATAAACTCCAGCTCTCCCAATAAAATTGGTGAAGAGATAGATTTTAAATCAACATCCTGATAATAAGGATAATCATAAGAGCCTCCACTTGCACTTGTTGTATCAATTATTAAGGATTCATTCAATTCATATACTTTTATTCTCTGAACAGTAGTTGTATCACCATAAAGAAAGCTGTAATACAAATACAATTTTACAGAATCTGCCACCGGATTTGTTCCAAACTCAGGCTGAAATTGTAATCTGAACTGGGATGCAAAACTTATTGTGGTATTGCCAAAAACCGGATCATCAAAAACTCCAAAAAGGCTTCTTGAAGCTCTATCTGTTCTTATGGAATCCTCTTTAAAAGTATAAGACGAAATGCTCTCTTTTTCTACTAAACTTCTTATCTGTACTAAGTCATTGGTAGGCAAAAGATCCATCCCCAAATCATTAGGTTCATTACAAGAATAAAATATAAAAATTATAAAGCCTGTTAATAAAACCGCTATATATTTATTGAAATACTCTTTTTTCACTAATAGCATTTTTTATAATTATTGTTTTAAATAAATTATTATGCAAACCTATAAAAAAACAGTATAGTTACGATTTAATTGTATATCCAATTTATTTTTTTACAATTAAATTTGATAAATTAACTTAAAAAGTTACCAAATTTTTTCGTAAAAGTCATTATATGCCTCAATATAGGCCTCTTTTGACTGATGATCTAAAAATAATTTACCTGAAGATTTTATATACTCCTCCAAATCCGGATTTATATATTTTTCGCCTTTTATAATAGCATCTGAATAGTCTATTGCCATCTTGCTTACATTCAAATAGGTGGGGTCTTTAAGCAGTGCCACGTCTTCTTTTACCATATTATCAAGAAGTACTTTATCCTGTATTTTAGGATTTAATGGTTTTTTAAAATCATCCTTATAGACTGAATATATCACCTTAGATTGTACAAAAAGAGGGTTATTGTAATAATATTTTTTAATAAACAGAGGCACCATTGCAGTCATCCAGCCATGACAATGAATCAAATCAGGGGCCCACCTTAATTTTATGACTGTTTCCAGAACTCCTCTTGCAAAAAACAGAGCTCTTTCATCATTATCCTTAAACTCCTCACCCTTTGAATTGGTAATTATGTGCTTCCGGTGAAAGTAATCTTCATTATCAATAAAATATACCTGCATTCTTGCAGCCTGTATTGATGCTACCTTAATAATCAAAGGATGATCTGAATCATCAATTACCAAATTCATTCCGGAAAGCCTTATTACTTCATGTAATTGATTTCTTCTTTCATTAACACATCCGTAGCGTGGCATAAATGTCCTTATCTCCCTGCCTTTTTCCTGAATTGCCTGGGGAAGATAACGAGCAATTTCTGACATTTCACTTTCCGGCAAATAAGGTGTGATTTCCTGAGAAATATAAAGAATCTTTTTCTTTTCCATTGACCTGTAAGAAAGGTTTAAAAAACAATGTGCAAAGTTAATAAAAATATCCTTAATTATAAATTTTATGTAACCTCTTTAGTTTCTTTAATATATGTATCGCCCTAATTACGCAATAAATATTTTAATTTATTTACTTTGTAATTTATTTGGACATTATGCTTGTTATTACTAAAAAAGAGCTTCATAAAGAGTTAAATGATCTCAGAAAAAGAGGGGGAACTGTTGGGTTAGTTCCTACAATGGGGGCTCTCCACCAAGGGCATTTGTCATTAATTGAGAAAGCTGTTTCCGAAAATAAAACGGTTGTTGTAACTATCTTTGTCAATCCCACACAATTTAACGACAAGAATGACCTGAAACATTATCCGCGAAATCTTAAAGCTGACCTTGAACTCCTTAAGAAAAGCGGTTGTAATCTGGTTTTTGCTCCTGAGACAAATGAAATATACCCTGAGCCTGATACCCGTACTTTCGATTTTGGTTTACTTGATAAAGTAATGGAAGGCAAACACAGAAAAGGGCATTTTAATGGTGTTGCTCAAATTGTGAGCACCCTTTTTGAATTAACAGACCCCGATAAAGCCTATTTCGGATTAAAAGATTACCAGCAATTAGTGATAATAAAAAAACTGGTGAAAATGCTGAACCTTAAGGTTGAAATAGTTCCTTGTCCGATTATTCGCGAGCCGGGAGGGCTGGCAATGAGCTCACGAAATAAACTGCTTTCACCGAAAGAGCGTGAAAATGCATCAGTGATATACAAAACTCTGAGTGAAGCTAATAACCAAATCGGCAAAAAATCCGTAAAAGAGTTGATTAATTGGGTTATAAATAAAATAAACAGTAATCCGTTTTTAACAGTTGATTACTTTGAAATAGTTAATGATGATAATTTGCAACCGGTAAACAGCTGGAGCGAAGATTGTAAAAAAATTGCCTGTATTGCTGCTTTTTGCGGAAAAGTCAGATTGATTGATAATTATGTACTGAATTGAAAAACACTGCTATGCAAATTGAAGTTTGTAAATCAAAAATTCATAAAGTTACCGTCACTGAAGCTAATCTACAGTATGTAGGCAGTATTACAATAGATGAAGATCTTATGGATGCTGCCAACCTGATAGAAAATGAGAAAGTTCAGGTAATAAATATTAATAATGGTGAACGTTTAGACACCTATATTATTAAAGGGAAAAGAGGTTCAGGAATAATATGTCTTAATGGTCCTGCAGCCAGAAAAGCTCATGTGGGGGATATAGTAATCATTATCTCATATGCCACAATGAGTTTCAATGAAGCAAAAACTTTCAAACCTGCTATTATATTTCCTGATACAGAAACAAACAGGCTTTTATAGCATAAAATTAAATATTAAAGCACTTTCCCGGTTCATATCTGAATAAATCCTATAAAATTCAAGGAATTATTAAACTATTATTTAAAAATTTATAATTTTGCATCACTTTTTTCGAACCATGGGCTTAATAACTCAATATGATTTAGTGTTTAAGGGACTGAAAGAGGGTTTTCACGAGTTCGAATACGATGTGGAAAACAAGTTCTTTGACCATTTTGAACAGGGTATGGTAAATGTTGGCAGGATTAAAGTAAATGTGTTGTTGGAAAAACGAAGCACTTTTTTAAAGTTGTCATTTACTTTAAAAGGATGGATTGAACTGACATGCGATCGATGCCTTGAGATTTACCGCCAACGGGTTGCCCATAAAGATAAGGTATTTGTAAAATTCGGTAAAGCTGAAACAGACAACAACGATGAGGTAATCTGGTTGATGCCCGAAGAATATAAGCTAAACCTTGCTCAGCTAATATATGAATTCATAATTGTAAGCATTCCATTAAAACATGTACACCCTGTAAATATAAACGGAGAAAGTAACTGTAACATTGAGATGATCAAAAAACTTAAGCAATACGGTCCGGATAAGCAATCAGGTCTAATCAATGATCCCCGTTGGGAGATTTTAAAAAGAATTAAAAATTAAAATTAAAATATCATGGCACATCCTAAAAGTAAAACATCAAAATCAAAAAGGAACAAAAGGCGCACTCATTATAAAGCAGTAGTTCCAACACTTGCTACTTGTTCAAACTGTGGGGCAACAGTTAAATACCATAATATCTGCCCCGAGTGCGGGTACTACAGAGGCAAACAGGTAATTGAAAAAGAAATTGCAGTTTAAACCAGGTTAATCCTGGTTTTTTTATTTAAAAAAATCCCTCCCGGAAAAATATATTTTTTTGATTTATATAAGAAAAAATTTGTAATTTCAACAAATTAATAAAAAGGCAATTAAAATTTTATTAAAAATGGCAAAACAATTAACAAAACCATCACCTGAAACACAAAGCCAAACCATAAATATCATTAGTGAAACTACATCTATCAGGGGAGATATCATTTCTAAAGGTGATATAAGAATAGATGGCGAGTTAATTGGAAATATAGATGCCAGCGGACGACTGGTGATCGGGCCGCAAGGAAGACTTGAAGGTGAAGTTAAATGCAAAAATATTGAAGTAGCCGGATATGTAAAGGGAAAAATATATGTGACTGACCTGCTTACCATGAAAGAGTCAGCTAAAATATGCGGAGATATTTTTGCCGGTAAACTATCCGTTGAGCCGGGATCGCTATTCACAGGAACCTGTTCAATGGAAAGTCCTGAAAATACAAATGATAAACAAAAAAAAGAAGAACAAAAAAAAGTTTGACGTTTTTATACGTTATTCAAACCTTGGCTTTGAAATGATGACTATTATTGCAATAGGTACTTTCTTGGGATTTAAAATAGACCAGTGGATGAATAACGACTTTAAAGTGTTTACCTTAGTTTTTATAATACTTTCGGTAATCGGATCAATTTTTTATGCAACCCGCAATCTTTTGAAATGATAAATCGGTTTTATAAACATTTCATTGGAAAAATTTTAATTGCAATCATTCTTATGTGCTTAGTTGCCTGGGTAGCTTTTACCTTTTTTTTTCCCGGTAAATATCTTCCTGTTTTACCCTGGATGCTTGCATTTTTCTCTTTCGTAACCATAATTACACATACCTGGCAAACTAAACGGGCAAAAAAAAATATGGCCCGGTTTACTCAAAGCAGTATGATCGTATTACTTTTAAGGCTGTTTTGCTATTCTTTATTTGCAATTATTTACCTTGCACATGATTCTGAAAATGCCTCTGTTTTTGTAATCTGCTTAGTTGTAATCTATATAACCTTTACCTCTTTGGATGTAACCAGCCTCTCAACTACTATCAAAAAAAAGACAAATAACAGATAATATTACCTGCCTGTCTGTCGATGAAGTTAACAAAAGACTTATGCTTCAATTAAATTTCTAATTAATAGACACACATAGAAAAATCTGTTAATTTTGTGAGGCTTTGTAATTTGAAATTATTATTATGCAAAAACTGTGCAGAAAGTTGTTATTCTTTTTTCTGATGGTCATATCTATTTTTCCATCGGCAGCTCAACTTAATGGCAGTAATCCCGGTCCATCAAAAAAAGAAAAATTCGAAAATGAAAAATTCGATGCAGGAAAATATGTTATTGGTCACGTAATTGACTCGTATGATTGGCATATTGTATCAATTGGCAATAAGCATATCATTATCCCCCTTCCCGTAATTCTATACACAAAAAACCCCGAACTCCATGAGGGACAAAAATTTCATATCTTTATGTCATCTGAATTTAATAACGGACACAACAGTTACAGGGGATTTAAAATATCACACAGCAAAAAGAATAATGGAAAAATCGTAGAACTTGATCAAAATGGAAATGAAACCGGAAGACCTTTTGATTTTTCACTGACAAAAACTATAGCCGGGGCACTAATTGCAGCCTTTTTGTTAATTATACTGTTAATCTTTACAGCAAAAAAAGCCAAAAACAGTAAAGGAAAAGCCCCTTCAGGAATTCAAAATCTGATAGAGCCAATCATAATATTTGTCAGAGACCAAATTGCAATACCGTCGATCGGCGAAGAGAAATATAAAAAATTTATGCCCCCTTTGCTAACACTGTTCTTTTTTATACTATTAAATAACCTGCTCGGACTAATACCTATATTTCCCTTTGGAGCCAATGTTACCGGTAATATTGCAGTTACCCTGGTTTTTGCACTTTTTACTTTTTTAGTAACCAACATCAGAGGTACAAAGCATTACTGGAAAGAGATTGTCAACCCTAATGTCCCATTATTATTAAAGCTCCCTATTCCTTTAATGCCGTTTCTGGAAATAGTTGGTATGTTCACTAAACCTTTTGTATTGATGATCAGGTTATTTGCTAATATGATGGCTGGACATCTCATTATTGCTGTTTTTATTAGCTTAATTTTCATATTTGGAAGCCTTATGGGGCCGGCAGCCGGATTTGGGGTCAGCCCTGTTGCTGTTGCATTTTCAGTATTTATAATGTTATTGGATGTCCTTGTTTCCTTGATCCAGGCATACGTTTTTACACTGCTGTCGGCAATCTATTTTGGTATGGCCTCAGCAGAAAATAATTAATATTCATTTTTAAAATTATTTGCTATGTTATCAGCTATTTTAAGTGTATTGTTACAAGCAACCGACGCGGTAAGCCCGATTAGCCAGGTAGGTGCGGTTTTCGGAGCTGCAATTACAGCTATCGGAGCTGCAATTGGAATAAGCCGCATAGGTGTAAGCGCAATGGAAGCAACTGCACGACAGCCTGAAGCCAGTGGAGATATTCGATCAAATATGATCGTTGCTGCTGCTTTGATTGAGGGTGTCTCATTTTTTGCAGTTATTACCTGTGCACTTGTACTATTCCTGTAAAAATTACCGGAAAAGGTCCCGGGGATTGCCCGGGCTCCTTTTTAGAACTTTTTTTAATTTAAACCGATTACAAAATGGAATTAGTTACGCCAAATGCAGGTACAATATTTTGGATGATAATTGTTTTTGCATTAGTAGTGTTTATTCTACGGAAATTTGCGTGGAAACCTATACTCCACGCACTAAATGAAAGAGAACAATTTATAGAAAATGCATTAACAGCCGCAACAGAAGCACGGCAAGAAGTTGATAAGCTGAAAGCCGGGAATAAAAAGATTATTGAAGAAGGACTTAAACAAAAAGAGGTTATCCTAAGTGAAACTCTTAAATTAAAAGATAAAATAATTTCTGAAGCAAAAGAAAAAGCTTTTGACGAAACTCAAAAAAGTTTGGAAATTGCAAGGCAGCAGTTGGAAAACGAAAAAATAAAGGTCATTAAAGAGATGAAACAACAGGTTACGGAAATATCTCTTACAATCGCCGAAAAAATTATAAAACAAAGTATGACAAAAGATAAGGAACAACGGGAACTGATCAATAAATTAATTGACGAAATAAAACTCAATTGATAAAATGGATGAGAGTTCTATTTCAATAAGGTATGCCAAGGCGCTTTTTGCAGTATCTGAAGAGAGAGGCCTTATAACTGTACTAAAAAACGATATTAATCTTATTGCAGACATTTGCAGCAAATCAGCCGAATTCATGCAATTCCTTAAAAATCCCGTTATTAAAGTTTCTCAAAAAAAAGAGCTTATTTCATTAATATTTAAGGGAAAAATTGATGAATTAACCTTAGACTTTCTCAAGCTGGTTATTCAGAATAAAAGAGAAACCTTTATTCCAATGATATGCCGTAATCTATTATCGTTAATAAAAGAAGCCAGGGGTATAAAAACCGTTGTATTAACTACTGCTACTGAAATTGATGAAATATCACTGGAAAAAATTAATAAAATGCTTGAAAAGGAGCTGGGGGGTACTGTTGAAATTTCTAAAAAAATAAATCCCGGCATCCTTGGTGGAATGATCCTTTGTATCGATGATAAACAGTATGATGCAAGTGTGGCTTCCCAATTAAAAAAGATTAAAAAAGAGTTACTGTCATATTAATTAATTATAAAAGAAAATAAAACTTTAAATAAAATGATCAATATTGATCCTGCTGAAATTTCAGAAATTTTAAAACAACAGCTTGAAAATTATAAGTCGGTCACTGAGCTGGAAGAGGTGGGTACCGTACTGCAGGTAGGAGATGGAATTGCCCGTATATACGGGCTTTCAAATGTTGAATCAAATGAAATGATCGAATTTGAAAGCGGCATAAAAGGTATTGTTTTAAATCTTGAACAAGACAATGTCGGTGCAGTGCTTTTAGGCCCTTCCGAGCAGGTAAAAGAGGGCGATACTGTTAAAAGAATGAGGCGTATTGCTTCAATTATGGTAGGTGAACCTCTTTTGGGAAGAGTGATTAACACTATCGGAGAGCCAATTGACGGAAAAGGACCCATCAAAGGAAAAATGATAGAACTGCCTCTTGAAAGAAAAGCCCCGGGAGTAATATTTCGCCAACCTGTTAAACAACCTTTACAAACCGGATTAAAAGCTATTGACACAATGATCCCGATAGGAAGGGGGCAACGTGAACTGATAATCGGCGACCGGCAGACAGGAAAAACCGCTATTGCCATCGATACCATCATAAACCAAAGAGAAAACTATGAAAAAGGAGAGCCGGTTTACTGTATTTATGTAGCAATAGGACAAAAAGGATCAACTGTAGCCAATATTGCTTCAACACTTGATAAATATGGAGCAATGGACTATACAATTATAATTTCAGCAACTGCTTCTGAACCCGCTGCCCTGCAATTTTATGCCCCATATGCAGGTATGGCTGCCGGTGAGTATTTCCGCGACACCGGGAGAGATGCTCTTATCATTCTTGATGACCTTTCAAAACAAGCAGTCTCATACAGGGAAGTTTCTCTCTTGCTGAGAAGACCTCCCGGTCGTGAAGCATATCCGGGAGATGTCTTTTATCTCCATTCAAGATTGTTGGAAAGGGCCGCAAAAATAATTGAATCGGATGAAATTGCAGCTAAGATGAATGACCTGCCTGACGGTTTGAAAGATAAGGTTAAAGGAGGTGGATCACTGACAGCCCTGCCAATAATAGAAACCCAGGCCGGCGATGTTTCGGCATATATACCAACAAATGTTATATCTATCACCGACGGTCAGATATTTCTTGAGTCGAACCTTTTTAATGCAGGATTCAGACCGGCAATAAACGTAGGTATATCGGTATCACGTGTAGGTGGTAATGCACAGATCGAATCGATGAAAAAAATTGCCGGAACACTTAAACTTGATCAAGCCCAATACCGGGAGCTGGAAGCATTCTCAAAATTCGGCTCAGAACTTGATCAGTCTACAATGAGAGTCCTCGATAAAGGCCGTAAAAATATGGAATTACTGAAACAGGATCAATACTCCCCAATGAAAATTGAACATCAGGTTGCAATTATTTATTGTGGGGTTAATGAGTTACTGAGGGGAGTACCTGTTGATAAAATAAAAGAGTTTGAAAAAGATTTTATCAATTTGATGGAGTTGGAATATAAAAATATTCTAAACACATTGAGAGAAGGAACATTAACCGAAAAAGAAGAAAAATCGATCATCAAAGCAGCCGGCTTAACCGCAGAAAAATATTTTAAATAAAGACTCTTACTTATGTCCAGCTTAAAGGAGATCAGAACAAGAATTACATCTGTAAAGACTACGCGGCAGGTAACAAGTGCGATGAAAATGGTTTCAGCTGCCAAACTGAAAAAAGCTCAGGACGCAATACTTAAAATCAGACCCTATGCTAATAAAATGCATCAAATTGTTACTAACATAAGTAGTGATATAGACGAAAATAGAGATTCGGTCTATACTTGCCTGAGAGAGCCGGAAAAAATACTAATCGTGCTAATCTCATCAAATCGCGGACTTTGTGGAGGATTCAATCTCAATATTTCTAAAAAAGCTATAGAAAGAGTACTTATGAAATATAATATGCAATACCAGCTTGGAGATGTTGATTTTTTATGTATCGGCAAAATGGGGGAAAAACAGGTTAAAATGCACGATATGAAAGTAGCCGGGTCATATAATGAACTTTTAGATACACTTAATTTTGACAATGCTTTTGCACTGGCAAATGAGATTATGAAAGATTTCATCGATAAAAAGTATGACCGTGTGGAACTGATCTATAACCAATTTAAAAATGCTGCCGTCCAGATAAATATCACCGAGCAGTTCCTTCCTGTTCAAGTTGAAAAAAAAGAAAAATATGGTACCTATTATGACTTTATTTATGAACCTTCAAAAGAGTATATAATTGATGAAATAATTCCGGAGGCACTAAGAATACAATTTTACAGAGCCTTGCTCGACTCAAATGCAGCTGAGCAGGGAGCAAGAATGACAGCTATGCACCAGGCAACTGATAATGCCACAAACTTACTTAAAGACCTGATGCTTCAATATAATAAAATGCGCCAGGCTTCTATTACAAATGAAATTCTGGAGATAGTCAATGGTGCAGAAGCTCTCAGTTACAGATGATTGACAGTTCAGTTAAATCCATATCCGCCGCCATAACCGTAAAACCTGCATCCCCGGCCTCCCCAGCCACCTCTGCCTCCTCTTCGTCCCATACCATACCCCATGCCGTAACCTGCTCCATAACCCATACCACGGCTGCGTAACAGATCATACTGCTTCTTTTGTTCATCATTAAGCAAGTTGCGAACCTCACCCTGATGAGCCGTAATTTGTTGTAATATCTGTTCCTGAATTCCAGCCCTTTCGGTAAAATCAAATGTTGATCTCTGTCTGATTGCCAATTCTGCCATAGTCTTTTGATGGCTAACCGTTAATTCAGCAATTTTAGACTGCTGCTCTTCAGTCATTCCAGAAATAAAATTCATACAATAGTAACCCGGCCCGTATCCGTAACCTGCCCCTACACCAAAACCCGGCCCATATCCATAGCCTGCCCCTACGCCAAAACCCGGCCTGTTAACAAATCCCCTGCCCTGAGCAAAAACTGTTAATGCTCCGAATGACAGTATCAATAACATCCAAAAAAATTTTCCGGTTTTCATTCGAATATAATTTAATTAAACATTTAAAATTCAATCATTTATATAAAAGGGTGTTACCCCTTAAACCCCACCTGCTTTTTTTCTGTAACTAAAAAAGCAATCAAAAAAGCCACTTTTGTAAGAGCTCCTTAAAAATTAATGTCATCCCTCATGGGGTTTTCATCTATTTAAAATTTCTCTATTTGAAATTTAATAATTACTTGTAAATAAATTAAT
>CAZLZJ010000029.1:13464-25525 GCA_964563975.1 uncultured Prolixibacteraceae bacterium | reverse complement strand
TATGAAACGGATAGTTATATTTTTTGTGACTGTTTTGGCATTCATTTTTCCGGGTAAAGCAAATGAAAAAAGAGTTTTTTTTAATCTTAAATTTGGTATTATTAAGGGAGGTGAGGCTGAATTAGTAATTTCTGATACTTTGCTTGGTACAAGAAAAGCTATCAGATATTACCTTGCCGGCCGTACAACCGGAATTACAGATAAATTATTTGGTGTGAATGATATATATGAGACTTTTGTTGATGCAAAAACATATTTGCCAATTAAATCTGTCAGGAATATTAAAGAAGGAAGATACCGCTGGTATAATGAGACTTTTTACTATCATGATATCGACTCAATATATAGTCAACGATCAGGTTGGCGGCATGTGCCTGAAAATTTAGTAGATATAATATCTGTTTTTTTTTACTTTATAAATCAGCATCTTATCAATGATTTGGAAAAAGGTTTGCAGTTGACTTACCCGACATTTCATGCAGATAAGATCTCTGATATCACAATTTCATTCCTTGGGTCAGAGAAAATTGAAATTGGTAAGAGCAAAACAGACTGTTATATATTGGCTCCAAAGGTAGATAAAGGTAAACTTATGAAACGTTCAGACGGATTGAAATTTTTTATTTCAAAGGAAACCGAACTTCCGTTGTTGCTGGAATTTGATATGAAAGTTGGCGCATTGCGGGCTGTGATAGAAAAATATACGATTAATGGCGTTGAACAGGTCATAAAATAGCGTTGTTCTTTTTTCAAAAAAGTATATAACAGTAAAAACTTTAAGCGATTTATTTATTTTTGTAATATCTTAAATAAATTATAAAATTTTTATGGCTACAACAGCAGATTTTAGGAATGGTATGTGTATCATCTTTAAAGATGAAATTTATTCAATTGTACAGTTTTTGCATGTAAAGCCTGGCAAGGGGCCTGCATTTGTACGTACAAAATTGAAAAATGTAAAAACCGGAAGAATAGTTGAAAATACATTTTCATCGGGTACAAAGGTTGAAGAAGTACGTGTTGAGAGGCGTCAATACCAGTATCTTTATAAAGATGACATGGGGTTCCATCTTATGAATACAGAAACATTTGAACAGATTCCTGTTTCTGAGTCAATGATTGATAATTCTGATTTAATGAAAGAGGGGCAGATAGTTGAAATCAATTTTCATGCGGAATCTGAAACTCCACTAACTGTCGAGATGCCTCCTTTTGTTGAATTAGAGATTGTTTATACCATTGAAGGCGAAAAGGGAAATACTGCAAGTTCTACTGCATTAAAACCTGCAACCTTAGAGACGGGAGCTGAAATTATGGTGCCAATGTTCATTAACCAGGGTGAGGTAATAAAAGTAGATACCCGGGATCGGTCATACAGTGAGCGGGTAAAATAATGAATTGGTTTATTTTGCCGGGATTCAGGTTAAAAAGGTTTATCTTTTGAGTAGAGATCAATAGCAACAATTATACCTGTAAATCCCCAAAAAGGAACTGATAATTTATCAGTATCCAAAAAATTATTTAAAAATCCATGTATATAATATGTTACCAACCCGGTTATTGCTGCAAGGATTAACGCTTTAAATCTTTTATCACTCAGTCGTTTATAAGAATTTATGGCAGTATAGAATACTGTAACTATTATTGAAAGAAAAGTAATAAGCCCGAATATTCCCGATTCAGAAGCTGCACTTAGGTATTCGCTGTGGGCATTGCCAAGATCGCCTGCATTTGTGCTTATCAGTGTTCGGTTTGTTTTAAGCTGAAATGAAGCATAATTAAACATATAAGTACCCGGTCCGAAACCCAGAAAAGGTTTGTGGCGAAACATCTGTATGGCGCAATTCCACCGGTTAATTCTTTCAAGGTTGGAAACATCAGAGGTGATATTTGATATTGAATAAACATGCTCGACCAGATTTGATGATGATTCAACTGAATTTTTCTGCAAATAAACAAGAATTTGATCCTGTAATAGTGCTAACGACCCTATCAGGATGAATATACTTATTATGATTGACCTGAAAGAAATTTTGAGTTTTATTACTATCCATACGATTATTGCAACAATAATACTAACCCAGGCTGCCCGGCTATAAGATAAAATTATCCCTGCAATAAAAACAGCTAAAACCAATATGGAGACAATCCTGAAATTTTTTGAATATTTCCTGCTAAATGAAAACAGGGTAATGAAAGGCAGATAAATAGCAAGGGCAGCTCCGTATGAAGTATGGTCGTTGTAAAAAGGAGAAACAACAAAATGAGCTGCATGTCTGTTCCATAGTCCATATCCCAGATGACGGTATATTGAATAAAATATAACAATGATAAAAGGTATTATATATAGCCAGATATAGTGTTCAATTTTTAACTTTTGGGCAAATAGCTTAACAGACAATAAATATAAAACTACAACGAACCATAACCTAACCATAAAAAATTTAATGGATATTACAGGCATAGTACTTGTGAGGCAGGTTATCAATATCCATAGAAGATTGAATAAGATAGCCAGAGAAACGGGATGTGTTAAAATATTTCTATTAAAATTTCTTTCATGAATTATTTTCAGGATAAATAGAATAAGGATTAAAAAAAGTATAGGCTCGGTAGGCAGGTACATATCAAAGCTAAGCTCCGGCCGCAATTCTCTTAAGGGAATCGAAAGAGGGGTAAAAAAAATTATCAGATAAATAAGTTTATCGAAGGAATATATAATCAGCAGTATAATTGCCAGCAGGAAAGGTAATGCGTTAATTATTAAAAGATCTTTTTTAACAACAAAAAAAATATTCAATAAGATAAAACTTGTTGAAATCAGATAAAAAAGAGTGATTTTTATTATGTTTTTTTGTATCAAAAATCTTTATTTTTATGATAATCAAGGATAAGAAATAAGATAAGAGCTAAAAAGAGAGCAGATAAAGTTGTAAGGGAAACAATGATCCATCTTATTGGAAATGATTTTTTATCGGCCGGAATAGGATATTCAACTATATGGCAGTAGGTGATATCTTTTTCATATTCAGACAGATGGAATTCATGTTGTGTAGTTATTGAATCAATTACTCCTATTAGATATGTGTAACGCGACTCAAGCCAGAAAGCTTCTGAACCTTTGTTGGCCAGTTTGTTATATATGTCTTCAATTTTTGAAGTTCCGGCTATTGAAGCTTTTCCTTCCGCCAGCGCTGTCATATAACCTTCTGTAACTTTTTCAACCTGGCTTTTATAATCCAAAATTCCATATTTTTGCCGTATTGTATTAAGCCGGAAAATAAGAGTGTCAAGTTCAGAGTATTTTTTATCCAGTTCTTTTCCGGTTATTTTAACCATTTCAAGGTCTTTTGCTTTATGCAATTCACTAACCTTTTTATTATAAAAATATATTATTGAGTCACACATGTCAGATGCTCTTTGGGGTTTATGGTCGAGGACTTCAATTTTTATGGTTTCAAAATTGGTTTTTCCTGTTTTAACATTTTTATTATACTTATCCAGCAGATAGGTCATGAAATATTTATCTTCTTTGTTGAGTTTATACACTTCAGCAAGGTTAAAAGCATCAGCCATTTTAATCTTGATATCTTTAGAATTCATTATTTCTAACATCTGTTCCGATTCAGACTCTTCACTAAGTGTCCAAAGATTAGAAGGATAAACACGTGCAGTGGATTTAAATTTAGGTTTTATAAAAACAGGGCCCGAAAAAATTACAGAAAGAATGATGGCTATTACTCCTGTTATAATAAAATGATATTTTCTTGTCCAAATTAATTGAAGGATTCGCTCGTTGTTAAAAAAGTCATTCATGAATATGGTTTCAATTTGATTGCATTAATTGAACGCAACCGGTATCTGTTTAGTATTAATTGTAAATAATTTTAAGGTTGACTATCCGGCAATAATAAGAAAATAATTCTTTTTCCCTTTTTGTACCAACAGATATTTATCTCCTATTAAATAATTTTCATAAATTATCAATTCCGGGTCGGCAACTTTTTCTTTGTTAATGCTTAATCCGTTTCCCTGAATTGTACGCCGCAGTTCACCTTTTGAAGGGAAAATAGAACTTGTCTCAGTAAGAAGTTTCATAATCTCAATACCTTCCGTAAAAGATGTTTTTGAAACGTTATACTGAGGCACGCCCTCAAATATTGTCATAAAAGTATTTTCGTCCAATTTTTTTAATTGCTTTGAGGTTCCCTGTCCAAATAGTATTTGAGAAGCTTCTATTGCCGTCATGCAATCTTCCGGGGTATGTACCATTGTTGTGATCGACTTTGCAAGTTTTTTTTGCAGAAGTCTTAAGTGGGGTGCTTTTTTATGTTCCAGGGTGAATTTATCTATTTCCTCTTTAGTAAAAAGGGTAAATATTTTTATATATTTTTCAGCATCGTCATCAGAAGTGTTTAACCAAAACTGATAAAATTTATAAGGTGAGGTTTTTTGCGGATCGAGCCAGATATTACCCTCTTCTGTTTTACCAAATTTTGCGCCGTCTGATTTGGTAATAAGAGGGCAAGTCATTGCGTATGCTTCTCCCCCTTCAATACGCCTGATAAGTTCAGTGCCTGTTGTTATATTTCCCCATTGGTCTGATCCACCCATCTGTATTTTACAGTCAAAATTTTTGAACAGATATAAAAAGTCATAACCTTGTACCAGTTGATAGGTAAATTCAGTGAAAGACATACCTGCAGAAGACTCTTCGCCTAAGCGTTTTTTAACACTCTCTTTTGCCATCATATAATTTACGGTGATATGTTTACCAATATCCCGGATAAAATTCAAGAATGAAAATTTTTTCATCCAGTCGTAGTTATTTACCATTAAAGCGGCATTAGGAATATTACTTTGGAAGTCCAGGAATTTTTCAAGTTGCTTTTTTATACAATTTTGGTTATAACGTAAAGTAGGTTCGTCTAACAAATTACGTTCCTGTGATTTTCCTGACGGATCGCCGATCATTCCGGTGGCTCCTCCAATTAATGCAATTGGTCTGTGGCCTGCAATTTGAAGATGTTTTAACATCATTACACCAACCAGATGCCCGATATGGAGTGAATCTGCAGTAGGATCAATTCCCAGATAACCGGTTGTCATCTCTTTTTTTAATTGTTCTTCTGTGCCGGGCATCATATCCTGAAGCATTCCACGCCATTTCAATTCATCAATAAAGTTCATCAATACTAATTTTGTAAATTTGGGCAAAGATATAAAATGGTTACAAAATAATCGATTCTTTAATTCCGGCAACTATACCCTCATCATTTTTTTGACTCTCTTTATTCTCTTTATCCCAGGATTCAATAAATAAAAATAACGACGGGGCCAGTTTTCTGACAGGTGAATATAGCTTTGATTCAGACTTCTTTTGGGGAGAAAGAATGCGAATATGGTTATCGATTTTATCAAGTGCAATTAAAATAATACTTAATATCAATGCTGTTCGTAATATGCCAAAAGCTAATCCTGCAAGTTTATTAAGAAATATGGGGATAATTATTTTCATTGCTTTGTTAATTATACTACCTGCCAGACGAATAAAGAGAACAATTAAAATAAATGTAATGATAAATGAAACTATATTTAAATATATAAAATCAACGTCAAAGTTTTTTTGAATAAAATCTGTCAGAATATAAGAGAAACTAATAGAACCCCATAACCCTAATATCAGAGCTGTAAGTGACATAATTTCAGAAATCAATCCTTTCCTGTAACCACCGATAGCAGCAAAGAGAAGTAAAAGTCCGATAACAATATCAATATAGTTCATGATGATCAATTCTTTTATGTAAAAGTATGAATAAAATTTATCTGTTAATCAAAATAAATAATTTATACCTTTGGCAATAAATTATGAACTTTTTAAAATGCCACTGGTAAACTCTGTCATTAACCGGATTAATTATAAGCGAATAAATAAAATCCAGTTATATAGTGAATATCCTGAAGAGATACAAAAAGAGATATTGTTCAATTTATTGAATAAAGCAATGTATACTCAATGGGGAAAAAATTATGATTTTGCCGGAATAAAATCAGTGGACGATTTTCAAAAAGCCATGCCCGTATCTTCATATGAAGATATCAAACCTTATATCGACAGACTTCGTGATGGAGAACCTGATCTTTTATGGCCCGGACAGGTTAGGTGGTTTGCTAAATCTTCAGGAATAACAAGCGGAAAAAGCAAGTTTATTCCTGTGACTAAAGACTCTATGGAGCTTTGCCATTTGAGAGGTCCAAAAGATGTTTTGGCGATCTATATAAAAAACTATCCTGAAACAAAGGTTTTAAAAGGTAAAACACTTATATTGGGAGGAAGTCACCGAATCAATAATATAAACAATAACTCTTATTATGGTGATCTTTCAGCTGTATTGTTAGAGAATGTACCTTTTTGGACCGATTTTATCAGAATTCCATCTAACGATATTGCCTTAATAGAAGAGTTTGAGGAAAAAATTCAAAGGATTATTGATACATCACTTAACCGGAATGTTACTTCTTTTGCCGGAGTTCCTTCATGGTACCTGGTGTTGCTGAAAAGAATTCTTGAGCAGACCGGTAAAAAGAATATCTTAGAAATATGGCCAAATCTTGAAATATTTGCCCATGGAGGAATAAATTTTGAACCTTATCGTAATCAGTATAAAAAATTGATTCCTTCCGACAATATGCATTATATGGAAACTTACAATGCATCTGAAGGATTTTTTGGTATTCAGGATGATCCTCAAAGTAGAAATATGTTATTAATGCTTGATTACGGAGTGTTTTATGAATTTATTTCAATGAAGGATTTTGATAAGAAAAATCCTGAAGTCATCACACTTTCTCAGGTTGAACTGAATGAAAATTATGTTATGGTGATCTCTACCAATAGTGGATTATGGCGGTATATTATTGGAGATACCATACAGTTTAAAAGTAAAAATCCTTATAAGTTTATTATTACCGGGCGCACCAAACATTTTATTAATGCATTTGGTGAGGAGGTTATTATAGATAATGCTGAGAATGCCATAAATTGGGCATGCGATCAAACCGGCGCAATTGTAAATGAGTATACCGCCGGGCCGGTTTTTATGGAAGAAAACCGGACGGGCGCACATCAGTGGATAATTGAGTTTTATAAAGAACCTGAGGATGAACAAAATTTTATTATGTGTCTGGATCAATCATTAAAGTCGCTAAACTCCGATTATGAAGCAAAGCGGCATAAAGATATCACTCTTGAAAAGCCCCATCTTATCTCTGTTCCGCAGGGGACATTTTACCGGTGGATGAAAAAAAGAGGGAAAGTTGGCGGACAAAATAAAATACCAAGGCTGTCAAATGACCGGAAATATCTGGATGAACTTATTGATTTGTTAAGTGAATAATTACTGTTTTTTAGTTTTTAATTTAAGAGAAGCGTCATGCACATAGCTGTTGCCGGGAATATTGGTTCAGGAAAAACTACCCTTACGGAATCTTTGGCAAAATATTACAAATGGGTACCTCATTATGAAAATGTGGAAGTTAACCCTTACCTTAATGATTTTTATAATGATATGCAAAGGTGGTCATTTAACCTTCAGATCTATTTTTTACAATCAAGGTTGCAGCAAATTATTGATATTCGTAAACTTGCAAAAACAGTGATCCAGGATCGGACATTATACGAGGATGCCGAAATTTTTGCCCCCAACCTGCACAGTATGGGATTAATGAGTACCCGCGATTTCAGCAATTATAAAGCGTTATTTAATCTTGTTGTAAGTCTTGTAAAACCTCCTGATCTTATTATTTATCTAAGAGCCTCAATATCAACATTGGTTAGCCAGATACAAAAGAGAGGCAGGGAGTTTGAAACTTCAATAAGACTTGACTACCTTAATCAGCTTAATGAACGCTATGAAAAGTGGGTTGCAAATTATGATAAAGGTAAACTGTTAATAATAGATATTGATAATCTTGATTATAGAAAAAATCCGGAGGACTTAAGTGTTGTAATAGATAAGATTGATGCCCAGATTCATGGACTTTTTTAATCCATTGCTATAATTTTATCTATTATTTCGGGCCACATTGAATCAGAAATTTTGGCTCCCATTACTTCAACTGCTTTACTGGCAATCAGTGATGCTATTTTTCCACTTTTCTCAAGACTGAATCCCTTTACCAGCCCGTAAATAAATCCTGCCGCATAGTTATCACCTGCGCCGGTTGTATCAATCGGGTGTGCTACCTCTGACTCTACTTTGTAAAGTTTTCCTGCCTGCATAATAAGGGATCCTTCTTTCCCTTTTTTAATAATTGCTGTTTCACACATAGAGGCAATTTCAGTAATTGCTTCATCAGGCTCTTTACCTGTAAATGCAAATGCTTCATCTTCATTTGCAAATAAGATATCTACTTTTTCATTAATCAGCCTTCTTAAAAAAGAGAGGTTCGATTCAACAATGTTAAAGCTGGAGAGGTCCATTGCAATATTCAGCCTTTCCTGCCTTGCAAGGTCTATAGCAGTTTCTATGAGTTTTTGATTTTGTACCAGAAAGCCTTCAATATATAGAAATGAGTAGTCACGAAAAATTGCCCTGTTTAACTCTTCCGGTTTCAGATCAGCTGCCGCACCAAGGTAAGTGGCCATAGTTCGTTCTGAATCAGGACTGACAAGATCAATTACTCTGCCTGTATCTTTTTTACTTGACAAAAGATGCAGTTTGATATTTTTTCGTTCGAATTCTTCACGAAATATTTTTCCCAACATATCATTACCTATTTTCCCAACATAACCGCAATTTATGCCAAGCTCTGCAAGAGCATGTATGGTATTTGCGGCAGATCCACCGGTTGTGATCTCCCTTTTATTAAAATAGGTGGCATCATAGATTTTTCTGGACAATTCTGCATCTACTAAGGTCATACTGCCTCGTATCAATCCAAAATCATCTAATAGTATGTCATTTTCCAATACATTTACAATGTCAACCAATGCGTTGCCAATGCCAATTACTGAAGGCATTGATGCTTCATTGTCAATAGGATACATTTTTCAATTAACTGTTTTAACAATGGTAGAGGACATCTATTTGTCTTTACCGTACTCTTCTACCCAAAGGTCATAATAACTAACCAGCCGGATATTTTTTGCTTTAATTATCTCTTTTGTTTTAGGGGAACAAAGTAGCTCAGTCATGCTGCTCCTTTCCGGTTCCCATGATCCGGGATGAACTGCAACTAAATATTTGCCGGGCGTAAGATTATTTAATGAATTAAAAAAAGTTTGCTTCCTGGCTTCATTAAGTGCCGGAGCAGCATAATAAGCGGTTTGTCCGTCGGGCAACTCTTGCTTGGGCCAGCTTTCCTGAGTAAGCGATGACCATTTATATCCATATACAAAACCATCTTTTGCCTGTCCATATATAAGTTTTTCATCTTTGCATATTTTTAAAATGAGATCTTGCACCTCCTGAGAAACCGATCTGTGCCAATCCAGATATACAAAATTAAGACCGGTGGCTCTTGCTTTTCCAATTTGAGCGCGTAACTCTTTTTCAATTTCTTCAATTTTTGGTTTAACTGCAGTAAGCTGGGCAGTATTCTCATAAAAAAATCCGTTTGGCGCCACAATACTTGGTATTAACTCGGGTGAAAGAACAGGTCTCTGGGTAATATCAGCAATTGATAAGTGAATACCAACAGCCAGATTTGGATTTTCTTTACAAAGTTTTACAGATTCTTCAAAATATGCAGAGGTGGGCATAATACTGGCAGAAGTAATTATACCTTCTTTATGTGCTTTTATTATTCCCATGGTTCTGCAGTATGTTTTTCCCATGTCATCAGCACGCATAAGAAGTTTAATAGGTTCCTGAGAAGAGGCAATATTACTTATTAAGCAAACTGCCAGAGCGATCAGTTTATAAGTTATTTTTTGTTTCATATTGTTGTTTTTTATAATAACCGGTTTACATATTTTATTATTTATGAAGAAATATCGGACAAAAATAGGCAATATTTAATTAAAGAGAGGTTTGATAATAATAAAGTTATGGTTTTGTAAATTAATTCTTTCCCGGTTAATCAGTCTCTGTCTCTTTTTTAATTTTTCAGATTGAGTGCAAGGTTTTTTAAATTATTGTGTCATAAGGGTAGTAGCAAATTATAAATTTTAATCAGATGAAAAACGTTATTATCTCTTTATTGGTTTTTGCAGGATTAACTTTTCTTCCAACAATAAATGCCAGAGGAGAAGAACCTCAAAAAAAAGATCAACAGGTTATTCAAAATATTCGTCCCGGGTATACTGATAAAAATAACGATGGTGTATGTGATTTTTATGACGGTACCCGCCCCGGACAAGGAAGAGGTCCCGGTAATGGTAAGGGATTGGGACGTATTAACGGTAAAAGATTGGGCAGAGGAATGGGATTGAGAGACGGAAGCGGTAATGGGTTGAGGCGTATGGACGGAACAGGCCCCAATTGCTATCGGCGCTAATCTGAAAGGTAAAATGGTTCCTTATTGCTTAAATTTCTTAATTAATTCAAGTTGAAAAATTCTAAAATTTAAAACAAATTTTTATTGAAGAACAGAAGTTAAATTTTATTCTTGTTAGAAAAGTTTAATTTCACATTTCACTTAAATCAAATAATAGTAGATTTGTTAAGTGAAAGCAATAGCACTAATTAAGATAATCATTTAAACCAAAAAGAACCAGATATGCCCATACTTATTGTGGCCCTTGGATTAGCTGTACTCCTATTTTTAATTATTTTACTTAAAGTCAATGCATTCATTGCTTTTATAATTTCATCATTTGTTGTTGGAGTTGCCGGAGGCATGCAGTTGGTCGATATTGCTTCATCAATTGAACAAGGAATAGGCGACACATTAGGATCTCTCGTGTTAATACTTGGTTTTGGAGCCATGCTGGGCAAACTTGTTGCTGACAGTGGGGCAGCACAGAGAATAACTACAAAGTTAATAAGGTTTTTCGGGCTAAAATATATTCAATGGGCTGTGGTCATTACCGGTTTTATAGTAGGCATACCTATGTTTTTTTCCATAGGTTTTGTTGTTTTAATTCCACTTTTATTTACAATAGCTGCATCAGCAGGGGTACCTTTATTATATGTGGGTATACCAATGCTGGCATCTTTGTCAATTACTCACGGTCTTCTTCCTCCACATCCCGCACCTACTGCACTTGCAGTAATGTTTGATGCCGATATTGGCAAGACATTGCTTTACGGAATTTTAATTTCTGTTCCTGCTATTATCGTTGCAGGTCCCATACTGGCCGGAAGATTTAAAAATATAAATGCACAACCATTGAAAGAGTTTGTTAATCCTGAAGTTTTGACCGAGGACCGCATGCCGGGAACATGGAGCAGTATTTTGTCAACTTTGCTGCCTGTTATTTTAATAGGATCATCAAGTCTGGCTACTATTATTTTTTCTGAAGGTGAAAAAGTCAGGAATATTTTAAATGCAATAGGTGATCCTGTTATTGCTATGCTGATATCTTTGATTGTTGCTGTTTTTTCATTGGGAGTTGCAAGAGGGAGGAGCGTTAAGGATGTTATGGAGAGTCTTGCACAATCTATTGCAAGCATAACAATGATTTTATTAATAATAGCAGGCGCCGGCGGATTTAAGGAAGTTTTAGTTGAAACCGGTATTAGTGATTATGTTGGAACTTTGCTGATTAAGTCAGATATGTCACCTTTGATCTTAGGATGGCTAATATCAGCATTTTTGAGAATATGCGTCGGTTCAGCTACTGTTGCAGGATTGACAACTGCCGGGATAGTACTTCCTGTTGTCTCCGGTGGATTGGTTAACAGGGAATTAATGTTGCTTGCAATAGGTTCAGGCACACTTATTTTTTCACATGTTAATGATGGAGCATTTTGGATGGTAAAAGAGTATTTCACTCTTTCTGTTAAGGAAACCTTCTGTACCTGGACTGTTATGGAGACAATATTAAGTATAATGGGCCTGCTGGGAGTGCTTATTTTAAATATGGTTCTTTAATTATTTTAAAATATAAACAAAT
>CAZLZJ010000029.1:0-13364 GCA_964563975.1 uncultured Prolixibacteraceae bacterium | reverse complement strand
ACATATGCGAGCAAGCTATATGATACCTTTGAAAATAGTTCATTTACGTATGAAAATTGCAGATTAATAAATTGAAAAAATGAAAGTATGAAGCAAGACAGAGAATTAAAAATTAAGGAGTTGGGATTGGAACTTCCTCCGGCTCCAAAACCCGGCGGTATATACAAACCTCTCCTTGTAATTGATAAATTTCTTTATTTGTCGGGCCAGGGACCTGTAAAAATTGACGGAACCCTTATGACAGGGAAGCTGGGCGATGATCTTACAGTTGAAGAGGGCAAACTTGCTGCGCGACAGGCAGGGCTGGCAATGTTGTCGACAATTAAAGAGTATTTTGGGGAATTGAACAGGATAAAAAGGCTTGTTAAAGTTTTAGGCATGGTAAACTGCACTTCTGATTTCCAGCATCAGCCGGCCGTTATTAACGGGTTTAGTGAATTGATGGCCGAACTGTTTGGAGAGGAAGATGGAATAGGTGTCAGGAGTGCTGTTGGAATGACCCTTCCTTCTAATATTCCGGTTGAAGTTGAAGCTGTATTTGAACTTTATCAGATTGAATAAAATTGCTGACGTTTTGTAGCAATTGTTTTATTAAATTAATATAAGATGGCAGAATTGGAAAAATTATGGTATACAGTAAAAAATGAAGAGGAGGTGTATTCTCCTTCACTTTTAATTTATCCTGACAGAGTAAAGGTTAATATAGCGCGAATGATAAAAATTGCCGGTGATATAAACAGGCTTCGTCCTCATGTGAAAACACATAAAATGGCTGAGATTACCAATATGTTGATTGATCAGGGAATTACAAAATTTAAATGTGCCACAATTGCTGAAACAGAGATGGTTGCACGCTGCGGAGGAAAAGATGTCATGCTTGCCGTTCAGCCTGTGGGGCCTAATATTGATAGATTTTTCAGATTAAAAAAAGAGTTTAAAAATATTAAAATTTCATCTATTGTTGATTCGGAAAAGATTGTTGACAGACTATCATCTCAGGCAGTTTTCCATAATAGTACAGTAAATTTGTGGCTTGATATTAATAACGGAATGAACCGTACCGGCATAATTCCCGGTGATAATGCAAAAGCCCTTGTAAGAAAAATCATTAAAATGCCGGGTTTGGTTTTAGAGGGATTGCATGTCTATGATGGACATGTTAATGAAAGTGACACCTTAAAAAGGCATAAAATATCGAATGATATTTTCTCTGCTGTTAATGATTTAGTCAATGAGCTGAAATCTTCAGGAATAGATAATTTAAAGATAGTTGCAGGGGGTACTCCTACATTTCCGGTACATATTCTCAGAAAAGATGTTGAATGCAGTCCCGGTACTACAGTTTTATGGGATTTTGGATATGGCAGTTCATTTTCTGATATGAATTTTTTATATGCTGCAGTTTTGTTTAACCGGGTAATCAGCAAGCCCTCAGCAAACCTGATTTGTATTGATTTGGGATATAAGGCTGTGGCATCAGAAATGCCTCAGCCCAGGATAAAAATTCTTGGATTAGATGATTATGTTATTGTTGGGCAAAGTGAAGAACATATGGTAATTAAGACAGGAGCAGCCGATAATTTTGAGGTCGGGGATACACTTTACAGTATTCCTGTTCATATTTGTCCTACTGTTGATCGTTTTGATAAAGTTTCTGTTGTTTATGATAAAACGGTGACAGAGCAGTGGGATGTTATTGCGGGGAAAAGACAAATTATTTATTAAAATGAGTAATAATTTTTTAATTTTTGACGGGCATCTTGATCTTTCCATGAATGCAATGGAATGGAACAGGGATCTGAGATGGACCGTAGATGAGATAAGAAAAAGTGAAGAGGGGATGACTGATAAGCCTGACAGAGGAAGGGGTACTGTCAGTTTTCCTGCCATGCGCCGGGGCAATATAGGTTTATGTGTTGCCACACAGATAGGCAGGTATGTAAAAAGAGGAAGTAAATTACCGGGATGGAACTCTGCTGAGCAAGCCTGGGCTCAAACCCAGGGACAGCTTGCCTGGTATAAAGCTATGGAAGAAGCCGGAGAGATTATACAGATCACAACCTCAAATGATCTTCGGAAACATCTGGACAATTGGGAGAAAGACCCTTTAAATACACCTATAGGGTATTTGTTAAGCCTTGAAGGTGCAGACTCAATCGTTACACCGGATTATTTGGAAAGAGCTTATAATTACGGATTGCGTGCAATAGGGCCGGCGCATTATGGCCCCGGTACATATGCTTATGGTACAGATTCATCCGGAGGTCTTGGAAGTAAAGGACGTGAGCTGGTAAAAGAGATTGAAAGGTTGGGGATAATCCTGGATGCCACACATTTATGCGATGAGAGTTTTTGGGAAACAATGAGTATTTATAACGGTCCGGTCTGGGCCAGCCATAATAACTGCAGAGTATTTGTTCCGCACAACAGACAATTTTCTGATCAACAGATAAAAGAGTTAATAAGCAGGAGTGCTGTGATAGGCGTAGCTTTGGATGCATGGATGATGGTACCCGGCTGGGTCAGGGGGAAATCAGACCCGGTAAAAAAAGGTGTTACCCTTGAGATAATGATTGATAATATTGACCATATCTGTCAGTTGGCAGGTAATTCATTAATTGCTGCTATCGGCTCTGACCTTGACGGAGGGTATGGGAAAGAACAGTGCCCATATGATATGGACACTATTGCTGATTTACAAAAAATACCTTCAATGCTTGCAAAAAGAGGCTTTGACAATAATGACATAAAAAATATAATGAGTGACAACTGGATTCGTTTTCTTTATAAAAACCTTTAATAAAATAAGAGATGAGTTGGTTAAAAGATCTGATTTGTGGGAAATCTGAAGAGTCAAATATTTTAAAGGATATTGCTGATATTGCAAAAAAATTTGATGCAAAAAATTTTCAAATTATTACTCCTGATGAATTTATTAATCTGGCTACCCTGGAATTTGGTACCCATCTTAAGAAAATAGAGGAGCCGAGTGACCATTTTTATTACCTCCTCCCTTATTCCGTGCAGACTGAGTTTAATAATATTTATGGCAGGTATAAGCCTTCTTATGTTCCTGAACTATTTGATTGTGATAATTTTGCACTTGATTATCTCTCTTTTTTATATCGCTTTGCCAATAAGATACCCAATGCAAAATACTCTTTTGCCGTTGGTATGGGTTCAGGTCTTTTTCATTGGGTTAGCGGTCATCACAGAGTCAATGTGATAATTTTTGAAGACAGTAAAGTGAGACTCTTTGAAGCTAATCATTTGAAGACATATTATAAAGAGCATTGGGAAGGAAATGAATTTCGGATTATTTATTTTTAATCCTGAATCTGTTATCTTTGGGCTGTGAAAAATATTGCTAAAATATTGGGTGTTTTTACTGTATTCTTTTGCTTTGTAGCCAATACAGTATACAGCAATTATCAGATTCCGGATAACAACATTCCGGTATCCACTGATAAACCTGAAATTATTAAAGAAAGTCCTTTCTCTTATTATCTGCACATTGAGAAGACTGAAAGTTCAATTAGTTTATCCAATAATCAGGTTCCCTCACCTCAAAGATATCCATATAATCATTTTTCAGTAGTTATTTTAGATTCGGAATATCAGGAAGTCAATCCTTTTATTCATAATTTTTATTTTGAAGAGGGGATAGAGCTCAGCCTTTGTAGTCCGGATATCATATTTCCATTTCACTATTTTTTTGATCTGTTTTAAAGTGTTGAAATATTTTTAGTGTGAGTTTTTTATTATTACAGGACATTTCTGTCCGTTAAATATTTTTTAAACATTTTTAAAATGGATTCAGGAACAGTTATAGTGGGAGCTGTATTAATAGCCCTATGCATTTTACCTATTATGATAATAGAATTTTTAAGGAAAAGAAAAGAGAAGAAATTACTTGGCTTTTTATCTTCTTTAGCCGGGGCACAGAATTGTAAAGTCACTAAGTTTGAGCATTGCTGCAAGCAAATTATAGGTATAGATGAAAAGAATAATTATTTGTTTTTTATAAATAGCTCAGGTAAAGAATTTGTTAATATATCAGTTGATTTAAAGGAGATTCAAAATTGTAAAGTATACAAGCAGATAAGCAGTCCGGGCAGTGAGGGTGTAACACTGCAGGTTATTGATAAGATAGGTTTGGCTTTCAGGTCAAAAATAAAATCTCAGCCGGATATTGTTATAGAGGTTTTTAATTCTGATGGGGGGACGCAGGTAAGCGGAGAGTTGCAATTTGCAGAAAAATGGGAAGGAATAATCAGAGATAAGCTTAAAAACTGATAAATTTGGCTGAAAAAATGTAAAGCTGTAATATTTTATGTTTTATTAAAGCAATATTTGCAGTAGATATTAATTTATTATATGACACTTCAAATTTTTCTTTTAATTCTTGGTTTTTTATTGCTTATCAAAGGTTCAGACTGGTTAGTGGAAGGAGCCTCGGCACTGGCCCGGAAGTTCAATGTATCGAATCTATCAATTGGTTTGACTGTTGTGGCATTTGGAACTTCTTCACCGGAATTGGTGGTGAATACTTTTGCAGCATTTGAAGGTCATCATGATATTGTTCTTGGCAATATAATTGGCAGTAGTATTGTCAATATTTTTGTGATCCTTGGAATAGCAGGAGTGATCACACCTCTTACTATTCAAAGAAGTACAATATCAAAAGAGATACCCTTTTCATTCCTGGCAATTTTTATGATATATATTTTCGGCAATGATTTTTTTACATCCTCAACCGGGAGAATCTCCCGGTTTGAAGGATTTATATTATTATTCTTTTTCAGCCTATTTCTTATTTATGTATACAAACAATTAAAGGTTAATGTTAGTATACAAAGTGACACACGTATTCAGCGAAGTGTTATCCAAATTATTTTGCTTATATTATCAGGCCTTGCAGGGTTGATTATTGGAGGCAGGCTGATAGTGGTCAATGCAGTTCAAATTGCTCAGGCAATCGGAGCAAGTGAAAAGGTTATTGCTTTAACAATAGTGGCTGCAGGAACCTCTTTACCTGAAATGGCTACAACGATTACCGCTGCAGTTAAGAAGAATGACGATATTGCTATAGGCAATATTATAGGATCCAATATTTTTAATATTTTTCTGATTATTGGTATAAGCTCGATTATAAGACCTGTTGAGTTTAATAAGACCTTTAATTTTGATATCTGTTTTTTGTCATTTGGAACGATTTTTCTATTTATAGCAATGTTTACAGGTAAGAGAAAAAAGCTTGACCGGTGGGAGGCAGGGACTTTTTTAGTTTTTTATGCCGGATACCTTATATATTTGTTGCGCGGCTGACAAAAAACTTATGCCAGAAAAGAGACGCATCTTTGGAAAACCTTTTTAAATGAAGAATTCAGTATACTATCATCAATATTTCCACTTGATGGAAAGGGTGATTCGTGAGTATAGGAGTAAGGGAAATCTAAAAGGATAAAATGTTCTTTTGCCTTTTGGCTGCCCATACATGCTTCAATGCCTGACCATGGCATTACCTTGTCTTTCATCAGACAAACACCTGATATTCGATTTTTTAATTGATGAAAAAATGTCTCTCTTTCTTTTTTGTATCTATCCTGCCTGATAAAAGTATTAAAGGCCCGGGCAATAACATGGTGTAACTTCTCTCTATTACGGAATATATGCTTTTCATTGTTAAACCATTCAAAACAATAGTAATTATATAACCTTTCATAGGTGGTTTTATCCATTATATATTTTGATTCTCCGTACATATTGCTAAAAATGGAGCCACCGCAAAAGATAAAAAGCCGGGAGGTTGAAAAAAGATTAAATGGATTGGCCATCAGGAGAATTTCAGCCAGAAAGGAGCCGATTGAATATGAGAAAATATCAACTGAAGCATCGTCACTTAAAAATGGATGCATTCCGCTTTTTATTTGCTTTATCAGGGAAATAATATCTTGAATAGTCTGATAACCTGAGCTGTAAAATCGTGCAGGCTCTTCTGTCAGTCGCTCACTGAGAGATACATTTACAAAGCTTAATGAGCGATTATTGCCTAATCTCATTATCCTCTTTTTAATTAATGATCCGGTTAATCTTGGATCTGTCCACCAGGATGGAGATCTGTTAATATGAAAAGCCATTGGAAACAAAATTACCGGCTTCCCTGTATTTAAGGCAATATATTCTGCCCAATAAAGATACTTGTCCCATCTCCTTTCATTAAGCCCATGTAATAATAAGATAAACGATCTGTATTTTATTGTGTCCGAAGGCATAAATACAGTATAATAAAAGTTGTTATTTTCAGCAATTGAAATATCTCGTTGAATATAAGAGGTTTGGTTAGAAATAAAATCATTTAACCCGGTGGAATCAAATTTGAGTTTTTTTATAATAATCTTGTTTTCACAAGAATTGGTCTTTTTACCCGAGGTAAAATAGTTGCGTAGTTCTTTTTGTCGTTGGCGAAATTTTATATCCTGCATATTTCTATAAAATGAAATGAGCATCCCAATTAAAATCGGGGCCCAAGAAAATTATTAAAACATCTGTTTTTTAATTACAAATAAACATTGATATCATAATCATTTCAAATAATTGGGATTTATGATAGTCCGGGGGGAAAAGTGCCCTGTTTAAGGGATGAATTTGCAATATTCGGGATGAGCATTTATAAAGTATATAAAATGATTTCTTTAAAAATATAAGACAGGTTACATTTATCTTTTAATTTTGTAATATTTGATTATTGATTGCTGCATTAAAAGTGTATTAATATGAATCAGAAAATTCCTGAGTATCTCAATGAGAAGGGAAATTTGATCCGGTTGATTTTATATACTGCTCTATTTGCTTTGGTATTTATAAATATATATCAACCTTTTGGATCCCGGAACTGGTTTCCTGTATCAGAGATAATCTTTTTTGTATTTTCAAGTTTGGTCATTCTTACAGGGGTTTTGGTGGTTGTCATAAGCAGGATTATTATGTATCATTATACCAGGAAGCATCTCCTGCTGTTATGGCAGTACATTATTTGGGTTGTGGCAGAGATCGTTGCTATGGCACTGTTTTATTCACTTTTTGGAAGTATAATATTAGAAGATGTTCGCCCGCTCAGGGAAATTATGAGACAATCGGTTATCAATACCAGTTTGGTGCTACTGTTGCCTTATGCCACAATCTGGCTTTATCTTTCATGGAAAGATAAAAATAAAAAGCTGGAGAATCTTATACAAGATGATTTTAAACCTGAAAAGTACAGCGATCAGATGTTTAATTTTTATGATGAAAAGAAAGAGTTGAAATTATCTGTGAAGTCAGAACAAGTTTTATGGATTGATTCAGCTGATAATTATGTAAAAATTCATTTTTACAATAAAGGTAAGGTTTCTTCATTTTTGATAAGAAATACTTTATTATCAATTGAAAATGATTTTGCCAATACCTCTTTGATAAGATGCAACAGGTCAACAATAGTAAATTTTGATAAAGTAAAGGTTCTCCGTAAAGAGCAGGATGGTATTTTTTTGAGCCTTGACCTGGATTTTGTGCAAGATATACCGGTTACAAAAAAGTATTCAGAAAAAGTTCTCTCTAAGTTCTCAAACTTTTCGGCATGACAATTCAATATTTCAAAGGATAGATTTTCCGGTTTAAAGTACTTCTTATTTTGAGCAATGAGTATCGCACATTGACTGTATCTGCAATATGGGTATTCATCTGTTTTTACATTTTAAGTAGCATGGTTAAAGATTTTAAATAGCAAAGGTTACCCGCAAACTGCCATTATTTGATAAAATTTTTCTATTCAAACTCTTTTGGCACACCACAAATAATTATAAAGGGCATATTCCCTTTATTGCGATATTGATGTTTTTCGTTAGGATCAACTATTGCAAAATCACCTGTTTTTATTGGTTTTTCTTCACCGTTTTCATTAACAAGAGCCCCTTCTCCTTCAATAATATAGTTCATATGTTCGTATGGATGGCTGTGATATGGGGTATGCCCTCCGGGCTCAACAGTGAATACTCTGAAAGAATATACCGGAGCTCCTTCTTTACTTCCCAGAGGAATTTGTTTCCACGCTCCGGCTGCACCTTCCATATTTACCGGCTTTTTTTCAACTTTATTAAGTGGGATGATTTTCATGCGATTAATTTATTTGTTTTTAAAGATGTTGTATGTAATTCACAATAATTTATTGTGATCTGTAAAGATAAGTTGTTTATTAAAAAACACCAATAAAAAGTTTCTGTAATGGAGAAACTTATTATATATTTATCGCGGCACAATGAATATAAATATACTCTAATAAAGCATTTTAAAATTAAGAAAAATGAATAACTGCAGGCGGATCTTTCAATTTTTTTTAAATCTATTTATATGTAGCTTAATACTTAGTATTCAGGTTGTTTACGGCCAGAGTCAAAGTGGTACCGTCACTGATATTGATGGGAATCAGTACCCCATTGTTGTTATTGGTGAACAGGAGTGGATGGGAGAAAACTTAAAAGTGACAAGGTTTAATGACGGAATAACAATTCCTTTTGTTACTGAAAATGCCGGGTGGGTGAAAACAACATCACCTGCTTATACCTGGTATGACAATGAGGTATCTAATAAGGAAATTTTCGGAGCTATTTATAATTGGTATTCTGCTTCATCCGATAAACTTTGTCCAACAGGCTGGAGGGTAGCTACCGATAGTGACTGGGAGATTTTGACCAATCAATTGGGAGGGGCTGACGTGGCAGGAGGAAAGCTTAAAGAGACCGGCACTAAATACTGGGATTCACCAAACTCCAATGCCTCTAACGAGAGTATGTTTTCTGCATTACCGGGAGGCTACAGATGGAGCAGAGGTAAATTTGTTGAAAAGGGGATGAATGGTTATTGGTGGTCGGGAACAGAATGTACTGATACTCATTCATGGAGCCGGACCGTAAATTCAGGAAACTCTAAAATATATCGCACTTTTTTTATTAAGAATAAAGGATTCAGCGTTCGATGTATTAAAGAAAAATAACTTAAATAATTTAACTAATTTACAAAATTTTAAGTAAATGAAACGAAAATTTTACCTTCCCTTTTTTCTGATAGCAGGAGTTTTGTTATTATTTAGTAGTTGTGCAGTAAATAAAACAACCGGCCGGAAAGTTAAGGATATTGACGGGAATGAATATAAAACTGTCATTATTGGTGAACAGGAGTGGATGAGTGAAAATTTGAAAACTACAAAATTTAATGATGGCACTTCGATTCCGAATGTGACTGATATAAATGAGTGGAGGCATCTGAACACTCCGGGTTATATATGGTATGAAAATGATATTTCGAAAAAGGAAATTTATGGAGCGCTATATAATTGGTTTGCAGTTGGGAGCGGCCGTTTATGCCCTGAAGGGTGGCATGTTCCATCTGATAACGATTGGAAAGAACTTGAGTTGTTATCAGGTATGACTCCGGAACAGATTGAAGGAACTGGTATGCGCGGAACAGATCAGGGCAGTAAATTAAAAGAGGCAGGAAACAGGACATGGATAAGTCCGAATGAAGGAGCAACAGATGAATTTGGCTTATCAATTGTACCAAGCGGCCGTATTGATATTAATGGAGTATTTGTTGGGAATACCTCGGGAGGTACATACTGGACTTCTACTGAAACCTCCATATCATGTGCCTATTACAGACATTTTGCAGTAAAGAGTAAACAAATCGGAAGAAACCCTTTAGGAGAAAAAAAGTACGGCTTAGCTGTCAGATGTATTAAAGACAAATGATAATGTAAGTAAAATTTTATTCTATTTTTATTTTTAAACTACCCTCTGCCGGTCAAATTGTTAATTATATTTCTGCTATTTTGTTAAAAGGAATTTAAATTCAATTAAAAATACAAAAAGACCTCTATATATTTAAAATATTTCATATCTTTATTTCATAAAAAAGTAATATGAAACGAGTATTCCGATGAAAGTTGAGGTTTTAAAGTTTTTAATTAATTTATGTTCGGATAATTACAAAATTTAATCAGATGAAAATAACACCGGATATATTGGTGGGAGAAGCAGTAAAAATTAATTTTAAAACTGCTCCGTTATTTCAGATAAACAATATTGATTATTGTTGTGGCGGAAATAAGACAATATCGGAAGCATGCTACGAAGCAGGGATTGAGCCGGGACTATTTATTACGGAACTACAAAAAATTGTGGAAAATCCTGATCCTGATTCCGACTATATTAATAGTCTTGAATTGGGTGAGCTATGCGATTATATTGTAAAGAGACATCATTTTTATGTTAAAAAAAATATCCCGTTTCTGAAACAGAACTTAGATAAAATTTGTGAGGTACATAGTGATAAACATCCGGAGTTAAAAGAGATAAAAAAATTATTTTATCAATCAGCCGGAGATTTAATTGTCCATTTACAGAAAGAAGAGATTATGCTTTTCCCTTTAATTAAGAAAATGGCAAAAGTAAAAAATGATGCACCTGAGATTGAAAACAGGGATTTAGTTTCAGTAATTAATCCAATTGCTATTATGATTTCAGATCATGAAACAGAAGGAAAGCGTTTTGAGAAAATTTCAGAGATTTCAGATAATTATTCTATTCCCGATGATGCATGCACAACATATATAGCTACTTTCAATCAGTTAAAAGATTTTGAAAATGATTTGCACAGACATATTCATTTAGAAAATAATATTCTTTTTCCTAAAGCTGTCAATTTGGAAGCTGAACTAAAAAAGAGATAATTGTAATCAGCTTAATTTTAATTTGTATTGATTTTTAAAATTTTAGAATTTTCACGATATGTCAATTAAAAGAGTTTGGATAGAAGAGGGTTGCACAGCTTGCGGATTGTGCGAAGAAATATGCCCGGAAGTTTTTGTAGTGGAAGATGAGGCAATAGTTAAAGAAGGGGTTGACTTTAGCCCTTTTGAAGATGCAATAGAGGAAGCTGCCGAAAGCTGCCCTGTTGAAGTTATTAAATATGAATAATTTCAGATGGAAACAAAATATTTGCCTGTAGATCCATATTTTTTTGATTTAATAGAGAGTTTAAAAAGTATGAACAAAGATGTAGTGATTCACTATTTTGGACTTTCTAATGAATTGAATCAAGTTAAAGGCTTAATAGAAAAGGTGATTAAAAATAACTCTAATCAGGAATACCTTGTTATTAAGTCAGGTGAAAATGTGAGACTTGACCGGATTATTACTTTAAATGGAAGGCCGGGACCTGCATTCGACGAGTATGACGGCTATGCTTTAGCCTGCCTCGATTGTATGGGGGGCATGGATTAAGTACTTACCTGTAAAATTTGGATTTTTTTAAGATAAACAGATCAAAACAGCTAAATAATTAAAAATAAAAATTATCTCCATTTTGATTTAATTCCTTAAATTTGTTTAGATAACATATTACCTGAATTAGTTGGAACCTGATCTATGGATTGTCGTCTAAGTATTAAGATACTGCACTTTATAGTTAATATCTTTTCTTTTGAATATTTGAAAGGCAGTAAGACCGATATTGTCTCTTCATTTTTAATAGACGGAGTTGGTCTTTATGGTGACACCTTCAATACATCAGGCCGTGAATCCGATAACGGGATTATAATGATATATCAAGGGAAAGTAGTCTTCGATTTTAAAGAGGAAAAAAAGAAAAGGCTGAAAGTAAATGATCTGCTTGCTTTATTCGATGATTTGCATTGGAAAGATAATATTGATCCGCCGGTTGCTGAACTGGATCATAAGGGGATATAGCTCAGTTGGCCAGAGCGCCTCAATCGCACTGAGGAGGGCAGGGGTTCGAATCCCCTTATCTCCACAGGAGTTATTTGATGACTGTTATGTATATAAAGCAAAGATACGGGTTTTGTTTTTTATAATTATGGCATATTTTACAATGTCTTGAAAACTACTCACATATGAAAAAATTATCATTGTTTTTTACCTGTTTTTTTATTATATATATTGTTAAGTCTCAAACATTTGATCCGTTTATTGAGGAATGGAAGAAAATGCATGAATCTAAATCGGAGTTTAATAAAGTATTTAATGATTTAAAATTTGGCATGTTTATACACTGGGGTGTCTATTCAAAGCTTGGAGGAGTTTGGAATGGAGAAAATATCATTCCTGAAACACATGGGGGGCAGGCACTTTTGGGTGAGTGGATTATGTATGGAGCCCGGATACCGCGTAATGAATATCTGAAAGTTGCCAAAACATTTAATCCGGTTGGATTTAATGCTGAACAGTGGGTTAAGACAGCTAAAGAAGCAGGTATGAGGTATATTGTTGCCATGACAAAACATCATGACGGATTTGCTATGTACCACTCTAAAGTTTCCGATTATAATATATATGATTATACACCTTTTAAACGTGATCCGATTGAAGAGCTTTATAAAGCATGTGAGAAATATGGATTAAGAATGGGCCTTTATTATTCACATTCAATTGATTGGCTTGATGGAGGAGATTCCGGCAATGCTCAATATAATGAAGCTAATCCTGATCTGCCTAAAGATTCCGTTGCTGCCAATATATGGGATCCTCCATCTGCTACCTTTCAGGAGTATATAGAAGATAAGGCAAAGCCTCAGATGAGGGAAATATTGACAAAATTTCCAAATCTGCTTAATATTTGGTATGATTTTCCCAGACATATGTCCGGACAGCAAAGTTTTGAGTTTTACAAATTAGCTTATGATTTTCAACCACAGGCATTGATTAACAGTCGTGTAGGGAATGATTTAGGAGATTACTCCGCAGCAGGAGACAATCGCTTAGCTCCTGAAGATTTCGGCATATATAAATTATGGGAAACTCCCGGTACATTGAATAATACCTGGGGATATAAGAGTTACGACAATGATTGGAAATCTATTGGTGAGCTTTTGATAAATATTGCTGAAATAGCCAGCAAAGGAGCAAATTATTTGTTAAATATTGGTCCTGACGGTAATGGAGTAATACCTGAAGCAAGCGTTAGGATTTTAAAAGAGATCGGTGAGTGGATGAAGGTTAACGGAGAGGCCGTATATGGAACGACCAGATGGACAACCATGAAAGAGGGCCCTACGGAAATCGGCAGAGGCGGTACTTCTCACAGGAAGGAACATGGTTTTACAACAGCTGTTACTTCTGAGGATTTTTGGTTTACTCAAAAGGATAATTTTGTTTATGTAATTTCTCTTGCTGATCCTGTCAATAATATATCAAGTATAAAATCACTATATAATTACCGGCAGAAAATTAAAAATATAAAAATTTTGGGTGAAAACAGAGAGTTAAAGTGGAGGTCCGGAGACAATAGCGTTGATGTGGAAATTCCGTCAG